>DATACQ010000391.1:0-5266 GCA_036258955.1 Binatia bacterium | reverse complement strand
CCGATTTTTCTTTCATCGCTTGGGAGATGCCGAGCTTTTCCAGTCCGAACGGCACCATGGAGTCCGTGAGCAGTTCGTAGGCGAGAGAACCGTCGGCGGTCTTAAGTCCCTCATCATAAAAGAAGTTCATCTCGTGCGCCGCCCGCACAGGCACTTGATGCAGCATGTGGTAACAGGTTGGGGCAATCCTTAACTTACCGTCTAGCATTATCAGTCTCCCCAATTATTTTATTCTAGTGCGGTGTCTGTGAAATTCGCTAATAAATCAACCGTCATACCGGGCGAGCTGGCGTGATCCCCGCTTTCGCGAGGAAGCGAGACCCGGAATCCAGCGTAAGGGCGGGTTTCAAACCCGCCCCTACAAGATTCTCGCGTCCGGGGGAATGACGAAGTCGGACTCCGGACTTTGTAAACGAACTTTGGTTCCAGAACACTAGCCCTGCATAGTCTCTCTTACAATTTAAAGGGAATTTTCATCTCAGGCCAAGTTCCCTCAGCGCTTGGCGTAGGTAACTTGCATCCACGTACTTTTCGGGGCTGGGTATCGGGCCCTTCATTCCGGTTTGCTCGGCATAAATATCGATGACCGTTTTTAATCCATCTATTTCGATTTCAAGCTCAGGGTGCCATGCTTGAGTCGTCAGATAATAATCGAGTCCCCTTTGCGTCAGGGACGGGCTTAGCGCGAATTCCTTTGATAAGAATTCCGTCGCGCCGTTGCGGTCCTCTTCGAACCATTTTTTGGCGCGCACGACGGCTTTTAAAAAACTCACCACATTCTGTCGATTCTTCTCGGCCCAGCTGCGTCTGACTGTGTACGCCGAAAGGAGATAATTGGGCAGAACATCCGAAATGCGGCCAATAACGTTAAATCCCGCTTCTTCGGCTTGAAAGGCATAGGGCACTGCTTGCATGGCCGCCGCAATCTGGCCCGTTTTCATTGCCGCAAAAGATGGGCCCGTACCGCCGACCGCGAGAAGTTTATAATCGCGGCCGTATTCCAGTCCTTTGAGCTTTAGCGCTCTGCGCAGGACAAACGCAGTTCCGGAAGTCAACGTCGAAGAACCGATGGTCGCGCCGCGGAGATCCTCCCACGTCTTGTACTTGTTTCCGCCGAGCAACATATGGGTAAGCTTGCTGCCGCTCGCGATCATGGAGAGATCCATCCCTTGCTCTACGGCTGTGATTGGCCCATCGTTCGCTAGCAGGCCAGCATTGATTGATCCCGCAATCAGCGCCTGAACGGCCGGCGCCGTGCCGCGCATGACAACCACTTCGACGTCGAGCCCCTCGCGTTCGAAATAGCCGCGCCGCCAAGCGGCCCAGAGATGACCGTATCCGAGCACTTTCGACGAGACGCCCACTGGAAATTTGACACGTTCCTGAGCGAAACCGCTGCCGGAAACGGAAGCCGCCATAACACAGAGGCAGAGTAACAACTTCATCCGATGCAGATCCTTTCCTCCGCGGATCCACGTAACAAAATACCAACTGTCAGCTGGCTGCTTTTAACATGCGCAACAAGCGGAAAGAAAGACCCGGAATGAGAGTTTTCCTCGCAGGCGGATTGCTCAAGATTTGATTGTGCGATAGAACCCGTTCAACTGCTGCTTGACAGTATCGTTGCATCAACATACAAACCAGAGACGACGAGGTTCCCAAAGGATGACAATGCCACCTGCACAAACCAAAGGGCCGCTCTCGGATTTTCGCGTGCTTGATTTAGCCGGGCCGCTGGGTTTGCACTGCACCAAACTCTTAGCGGACATGGGGGCCGACGTTATAAAAATCGAGTCGCCTTCGGGCGATCCATCGCGGCGCATACCGCCTTTCAAAGATGACACCCCCCACCCGGAGAAGAGTCTTTACTTTCTACATTTCAATACGAACAAGCGCAGCATCACCTTGGATATCACACAACCTGACGGGCGCGCGATCTTTCTCGAATTGGCGCGCAAGACCGATGTTCTCATTGAGACGGCTCGGCCGGGAACCATGGAGAGCTTGGGTCTAGGCTACCAAACCTTGCGCGCGCAGCATCCAGGCTTGATTTACGCGGCGATCACGCCGTTCGGCCAGAGCGGCCCGTGGCGCGATTATAAAGCCGACGATATCGCAGGTATCGCGCTGGGAAATTTGCTTTACCTCGCGGGTGAACCCGGCGAACCGCCGCTGCAACCGCCCGGCGAAATCGCGTACGGCATGGCATCGACTTACGGCGCCTTCGGTATTGCGGTTTCGCTTTACCACAGGGTTGAAAGCGCTCGTGGGCAGTACATTGACGTATCGATGCACGAATGCGCAGGACACATCGCCGGATACTTCATACCCAACTATGCTTACACGGGCGCCAAACCGGCGCGGGCCTCGCGCAAAGGCGAAGAGACGGACCTTTACGATCCCTACGCGACGAAGAACGGATACGCGCGAATCTTCATTATTCCCGTCGAGCAATGGCGCCGCCTCGTCGATTGGATGGGACGGCCGCCTTCGATTTCCGGTCCGGAATTCGAAAAGATGTCCTATCGCCGCCAGCATCCGGAGATCGTTACCAAGGCCATCGCGGAATTCTGCGCAAAGTACACCAAGGAAGAGCTGTACGATGAAGGCCAAAAGCGCCGCATAGCAGTCACGCCGATCAACAAGGCGGGTGAGTTCATCGAGATGGAGCAAACCAAAGCGCGCGAACTTTTCGTCGATGTGGAGCACCCTATTATCGGCAAGTACAAACAGTTCGGCGCGGTGCCCCGGCTGATGGACACACCGGGCGGGATCTATCGCCCTGCCCCGCTGCTCGGGCAACATAACGACGAAATTTACCGCGGCGAGCTCGGCATGAGTACTGACGATCTGGTGGCCCTGCGCGCTGAAGGAGTGATTTGAAATACGGAGTGATGGAGTATTGGAGTATTGGAGTATTGGAGTATTGGAGTGATGGAGTATTTCGGGTGTCGATAGTAACTTCCCTCTGAGCAGTACTCCACTACTCCCTTACTCCCAATTGCTAATTATCGTCACGAAAGTGCAGGATAGAACATGAGCAAACTTCCACTCGAAGGAATCCGCGTTCTTGAGCTAACTACGGGTGCCGCAGGGCCGACGGTGGCGCGCGTCCTCTGCGAGTTCGGGGCCGAAGTGATTCGTTGTGAAACGCGTTTGCGCGGCGACGGCCATCGCGGTGAAGATCCAAAGCTCTGGAACAAAAAACCCGATTTTATGAAGCTGCAACGAGGCAAGAAGTCTTTCACCGTAAATATGCAAACCGATAAAGGCCGCAAGCTTGTGTACCAACTGGCCAAAGTCTCCGACGTGCTGGTGGAGAATTTTGGGCTCGGCATTCTGGAGAAATGGGGTCTAAACTGGCCGGACTTGAGGGAGATCAATCCGCGAATCATCTTGATTCGCGTCAAAGGCATGGGCTGCACGGGGCCGCATGCCGCCGACCTGACCTACGGGCCGAACGTCGGCAACACGATGGCGACGACTTATCTGTGGAACTATCCGGGCGCGACTACAGCTACCGCCGAACCACGCACTCAACATCCCGATTTTATGGGCGGCGTGACCGGAGCTTTTGGCGTGGTGCTGGCGCTTATTCAACGCAAAAAAACGGGTCGCGGCCAATGGATCGATAGTGCCCAGCAGGAAATCGGCGCCTCGATCCTCGGACCGAAGTATCTCGAGTACACCGTCAACAAGCGCGAACCGCAACCGGAAGGCAATCGGAGTCTGATCGCCGCTCCCTACGGCCCGTACCAATGTAAGGGCAACGATCGTTGGTGCGTTATCTCGGTCTATACTCAGGATGAGTGGGAGCGCTTTGCTGCGCTTTTGGAAAAACAAGGATTGAAGTGCAACCCGAAATTTTCCACGCACCTGCAACGGATCCGCCATAAGGAAGAGTTGGATAGATGGGTCACCAGCTGGACCCAGCAACGCGATCCCTACGAAGTGATGGAAATGGTACAAGGCGTCGATGTTTGCGCCGCGGTCGTGCAAGACGTCGAAGACCAGTTCAAGAACGACAAACAGTACGCCGCCACGGGTTTTCTTGTCCACATGAACGAACCCGAGGCCGGCGATATGGTGACAGAGAACGTCCCGATGCGACTGTCCGAAACACCCGGCAGAGTGCGCGGTTTGGCGCCGCTCATGGGCGAGCACACCTACGAGATCGCGAAAAATCTTTTGGGATTGTCAGATGAAGAAATAAAAAAATTGGATGAAGAGAAAGTGCTTTACTAAGTAAGTCAAATTGCAAATCGCCAAATGAAAAGCAAATATGTCGAAGAGTGGAGAACGTCCACGCGTTCTTGAGTTTGCAATTTGCACTTTGCAATCTTCATTTTTCATTGATGAACAAGGAGGAAAGATGACCGAACCGCAACCACTTTGTGTTTACGAAAAACGCGATCCGCACATTGCCATTATTCGCCTCAACCGGCCGGAGAAGAAAAACTCCATCAGCCGCGACCTCTACTGGGCATTGGATGAAGCCTGGCACAAAGCCAAAGACGACGACGATGTCTGGACGATCATTCTCACCGGAACGGCGGACTCTTTTTGCAGCGGCGGCGACTTGAAAGAAAATCTCGCCTTCGCCAAGGGCGAGATGAAGGGCCCGCGTTCCGGCCCGCGGCCTTACTCAAATACGCGCGCGTTGCAGATGCATAAGCCCATCATCGGCGCAATCAATGGCTATGCGGTCGGCGGCGGCTTTAGTTTGTCACTTGCATGCCACATTCGTTATTGCGTGCCTACAGCGAAATTCGGCTGCTCTGAAGTGCGTTGGTCGCATATGGCCGCTTGGCCGCATTATCTCTGCCAGATCCCGACAGGTTGGGGCTACTGGCTGGCTCTCACGGGCCAGATGATCGATGCTGAGACCGCGTTCCGCCTGGGTTTGGTGCAGAAGATTTGCCAGCCCGACAAGCTGATCGACGACTGCATCGAGCTATGCACGACGATTAACCGTAATGGCCGGCTGATCGCCCAGCATACGATGCAGTATATCGAAGACGAGCTTTTCTACGGCATTCAAGGCTGGGAGAAAGCTTTCGAGATTCACAGGCAATACTACGCGCACCTACGCCAGAGCAAAGATTACGACGAGGGCTCGGCGGCCTTCGCGCAAAGACGAAAGCCGGAGTACAGCCAAGAATACTACGATGAAAAAACGAGGCCGGCTGGAGTTCCCGATCCCATCAAGTAAATCTCCACTAAACTCCTGCATGGAACGGCTTGAACGATTTGATGATTCCAAATC
>DATACQ010000390.1:0-2710 GCA_036258955.1 Binatia bacterium | reverse complement strand
ACCGCATCTATAATTCGCCGGACCGGTCGACTGCAAGCTTAGTGCCGCATCATGATGGCCTTAAAAAACTCAACCAGGATTTCACAAACCAAAGACTCGGTAGCCGGAAGGCGATTTGCGAGATTCGGATTCCAATGATTGATTTGCAAAAACATCGGAGAAAAAACATGGCCTCAGCGAAACGTAAAAATAACCGCAGACGTAAAAGACTGCGCTATCAAGATCTCGTCTCCACCCGCCCGGATAGCCTCGCCGGGAAATTCATGCGGCGATTTTGGCATCCGATTTATCGCGCTGAAGAACTCGGGGCCGGTCAGGCCAAACCTGTCGAGATCATGAGTGAGCGCTTTACGCTGTACCGGGGTGAAAGCGGCATGCCTCATGTTGTGGATTTTCGCTGCCCGCATCGCGGCACGCAGCTATCCGCCGGCTGGGTCGAAGGGGACTCGATCCGCTGCATGTATCACGGCTGGCGGTTTGACAGCACCGGCCAGTGCACTGAGCAACCGGCGGAAGAGAAATCTTTCGCTGCGAAGATCCGCATAAAAAGCTATCCGACTCGAGAATACCTCGGTTTGATCTTCACCTACTTGGGTGAGGATGCAGCACCGCCATTTCCACTCTATCGACACATGGAGGAGGACGGTGTGCTCGAGGTCCTGTCGACCGAAGTATGGCCGTGCAACTTTTTTCAGCGCATCGATAACAACGGCGACACTTATCACGTGCCGTTCGTGCACCGCGGCGCCTATTCGGCTTCGTCCGTAAACAATCGCAGCGGACTGCCGAAGATATCCAAGGAAGAAAGTCCGTGGGGAACGACAGGCTACGCGAGTTTTGCCCAGGGCTGGCGCAATGTTTTTCAATTTTTCATGCCCAACGTTTATGCGTTCCGAAACCCGTCGCCCGAACCTGAATGCGCCTGGGAAGACCGGATGCAGTGGGACGTTCCACTGGACGATGAGCATTCATTGGAATTTCGACTGCGGCGTCTGCCGGTAGTCGGGAATGCTGCGCGTGATTATTGCGCGCGCCGCGCCGCATCCGCCACGGAACCGACAGTATCCGTCGCGCAGATGGGTGACGCCGTGCTGTCGGGCAAACTCGGCTTTCAGGAGCTGGATAATTTTTTCAAAGACAAAATCTCTCTTGTGCACACTCAAGACTATGTTGCTCAGGTCGGCCAAGGACGGCTGGCAAGCCGCGACCATGAGCATCTCGGCCGCTCTGACGTAGGCGTCATCTTGTTCCGCAAAATCTGGGAGCGAGAGCTGCGCGCCCTAGCCGAGGCGCGGCCGCTTAAGAAGTGGGTGTTGCCTCAAGACGTCGGGATAAAGTTTCAAGAGGAGCCCGAAAAACTTCTTCAGAACGCGTGAAGATGAGCATGCGACCCGTGGCAACCATCTCAGAGGCGGCTCTCATTCCTAGCGCGGCAGAGCCGCAACCGAAGACGGAAAACAGTATTCACCGCAGAGACACAGAGTACCAGCGCGAAGAGGGATTTTCATAAAATTTTTCCCCCTCTGCGACCTCCGCGCCTCCGCGGTGAAATTCCGAGTCTTTATTCACCAAGATTTGCGCAAGGCGCGAAAATTATCAAGCATAGTAGTACAAAGTGAATTGCCGTTTAACCCTCTCTCCCATCAGAATGGGCGACGGGATTGCTCTGGCTTCTTACCCGGTCCGCGTTTTGCGGCATCGGCGCATCTCCTTCTGTGCAGCTCGTTTGCAAAATCGTGATCGGCTGGACACGGAATCCTCCCCTGCTCTCTGTGCGAGGAACGGATATAAATCACGCGTGTTTCAGCTCGGCCACGTAGTCGCGCAACCCCGATTCCAACTTGTATTCCGGATTGAAACCCAACTCTTCGCGCGCGCGGGTAATATCCATGCGCGGGCGTGGCGGAGTCAGTTTGCCGCGGCTCACGCTGGTCTGCGGAAAGATTTTTCGCAGCGTCGCTTCGACGTCGTCGACCGTAGTAAGGGTCCCGCTACCGAGGTTATACACTTGATTTGGCAGGCGCGCGGTGTGCACCGCCAACGCGATACCGTTCGCAAGATCCTTGACGTAAATAAGATCAACGGTCTCGTAAACGTTGAGCACGACGGATTTTCCGGCGATGGCGTCCCAGACCGCCTGCTGGAGGGCGACGCCAGGACCGCCGGCAACCGAATGATAACCGTAAACACCGGCGAACCGCGGCAACACCAATTCGAGCGGATGCTTGGCAGCATAGGTCCGCAGCACATGCTCGCAACCGATCTTCGCGGCGTTGTAAACGCGCTCGCGGCAGTCGATGGGCGAATCCTCGCGCAGCAATTCGTTGGGATTTTCTCCGGAGTATACCGCCTGTGTGCTGGCATGGACCAGTCGGCGCACGCCGGTGAGGCGCGCCGCCTCGGCGACATTGATGGTCGCCACCAGGTTGACCTGAAAGCCCGCATAAACGTTGCTGATGTTGGCCTCGCCCACGGATGCCGCCAGATGAATCACGCACTGCGAGCGCGTTTGCTGCATGGCATCAATCAGCGCGGCCAGGTCTCGGATATCGCCGCGAATGACCGGAACGTCTTTCCCTACGACATGCCGGATGTAATCCGGGCGTGGCGCCATATCGAAGAACGTCACCTCGTCGCCGCGTTCGCTCAACTCTCTTGCGGTGTGCGTGCCGATTAGTCCGGCTCCGGTGATGAGAATGCGCATGTCGAT
>DATACQ010000389.1:0-2513 GCA_036258955.1 Binatia bacterium | reverse complement strand
ATCCGGCAACTCGCCATACCATAACAAATAGACGGTTTCCTCGAAGCCGGCACGCGCCGCCAGCTCTTCGAGCGCAAAACCGCGAACGATGAGCTCGCCGGCATCGCCGTCTACGCTGCTCAATCGGGTCTCAGCCACGATTACGCCTTCAAGTCCCGGCCTGATGATTCGCTCCGGCATAAAGCACCTCCTGTTTACCCATGCATTAGGCAGTCGCCGATACATTGTCAATCTTGATTGACAAATCAACGTATGATATCGCCGCAGCATGCCATCACCGTACTTGACTGCCGCCCAGGCGGCCGAGGCGCTCAACATCAGCTTGCCGACGCTTTATGCCTATGTCAGCCGCGGTCTGATCCGGTCCGAAGCCGCGGGTAGCGCCAAGCGCCGTCGCCGCTACCGCGCGGAGGACGTCCGCGCGCTCAAACAACGCAAGGAGCTGCGCCGCAATCCGACCAAGGCCGTGGAAGGCGCGCTCCACTGGGGCGAACCGGTGATGGAATCGGCTATCACGATGATCGCCGACGGGCGGCTCTACTATCACGGACACGATGCCGTAGCATTGGCCGAGAGCCGAAGCATTGAAGAGGTTGCCGCGCTACTCTGGCGCGGCGATCTCGCAGTGGGGGATGCGCTTTTCGCGAAAAAAATGCGCCTGCCGCCGCGTTGTCTCGCGGTGCGTAAGCACCTGCGCGATATCGCAACGATCGAGGCCTTGCAGATTCTGATCTCGCTCGCGGCCGTCGACGATATCGCCGGCTGCGACTTGCGGCCCGCAGCGGTGGCCCAAACCGGCGCGCGCATTTTAAGCCTGATGTCGGCGTTTGTCTCTGGCGGAATTGGGGAAGGTGAGAGCATCGCTCAGGGGCTGCAAAGCGCCTGGACGCCGCGAAAACCCAAAGCCGCGGATTTGATCAACACTGCTCTAATCCTTTGCGCCGACCACGAGCTAAACGTCTCTTCGTTTACCGCGCGCTGCATCGCGTCGGCAGGGTCGACGCCTTATGCGGTGGTTGTGGGCGGACTGACCGCGCTACAGGGAGTGAAGCACGGGCGAGCAACGGAGCGGGTGGAAGCGCTTTTATGCGAGGCCAGAACGCCGCACGGAGTAGCCAAAGTCATGGCCGCGCACCTCAAGCGCGGCGACCGCATTCCTGGTTTTGGCCATCCGCTCTATCCTGACGGCGACCCGCGCGGCCGAATGCTTTTACAGGCGGTGGAGAGAAATTTTCACAAATCCGCCGCCCTGGCCTTTGCGGATGCCGCCTGCGATGCGGCGATGAGACTCATCGGTGATCGGCCGAGCATCGATTTCGCTTTGGTAATCGCCGCACGCGCTCTCGGCCTTCGAGCTGACGGCGCTGTCAGTCTGTTTGCGATCGGTCGAACCGTTGGTTGGCTAGGTCATGCTATCGAGCAGTATCAGCGGAATCGGATAATTCGGCCGCGCGCCCGCTATGTTGGCGAGCTGCCGCGTTAGGCTCAGCAGGAAATCTCCCGTCAAACGGCGGGTGAACGGTGTAATGTCCTGGGCAGTTGATGACGTAACAGTTTGCCAGCGGCCTGCTACTTTTGCTATCGGGCGGAAAACCCGAGCGTGAGCATCGCTGCAGTGGCTAATCCGGCGTCGACGCTGCCCAATTTCTCGCCGTCATTGATCACGACAAACCTCCAGCGCACGATGTTATAAAATGATGCTCACGGCTCCGTGCTCGGTCAGCGCTTCCATATCGAGCACTGCCTTTCTATGCTGGATCTTCAACTCCCCATCGACTTGCTTTAGTTTGTGCTCATAGCAACCGACGTAGGGGCTCGATTCCCCTAGACGGAAGCGATAGATGAGGAACGAGGAAGTCACGACCATGCCGTCTTCCGTTACTTGGATCCTTATATTGCTGATGAAGCGTCTCGTGCGGGACGAAGGATACTCTCTGTGACCGTGGCGACTCTTGAGTCTTTCAACCCGGGCGCGCAGCCGTACCATGTCATCATCGATGAACACCAGGTCTTTCTTGGGGTCTCCATCCGGCAGGTCCGTGGTAGGGACGAGATATCTGCCATCCGAGGTGAAAAGAACCAACCATTCATCCAGCCGCCATTGATCCAAGAGCGCCGCTTCTTGATAAAGAAAGTCTTCCACCATCTCGCGCACGGTGGAAACGGTTCGATCATTTTGCTCGCGATGAGCTCCCGGCATGATGCGTCTCCTGCTAACGCGCCACCGCCATCGCGTCCCTGATCACGGGGTCGTTTGTCTCGACTTTGCCGAGTCCTGACATGTGGCCGTACCACTGGCGCCAAAACGCGCGCAGCTGAAGCTCATCCTCGGCGATCGCCTCGCGATGCATGCCCCTTGATAGTTCGGACCATTCCACGCCTTCCGCTTTGTACCCGGCTTGACAGGACTCGATCGCTTCGACATCGTCCGGTGTCGCAAATCCTCCCGGACCATGGAAGGTAAGAAAATTGTCCAGTCGGCGCGCGAGCAGTTCGGGTTTTTCTTCCATCGG
>DATACQ010000388.1:0-2126 GCA_036258955.1 Binatia bacterium | reverse complement strand
GGTTAGTTGACGGCGGGCTGAGAGCAGATCACTCCGCCACTGAGGATGCAGCGGACGCGGAGGCCCTCTACCGGCTCCTCGAAGAAGAGGTTGTCCCAACCTTTTATGCTCGCGACATCAACAAATTTCCCCGACGGTGGTTGCAGATGGTGAAAGAGGCGATTCGTACGACCATGCCCCGCTTTAGCACGCGCCGTATGGTGAAAGAGTACGCCGAGCAAATGTATGCACCGGCGGCAGAGCAAAAATAACTTCTCGCCTATATCAGTTTTAGGGGATTGGAAGGTAGTCTAGTAATCTGCGGCAGTGTTATACGAGCCGCGCATGCCGAGAACGCGCGCGGGCAAGCAGGCCGGCTTTGTCTATGATGTGATCACCGGCGGAAATCATTGCGTCATCGTATTCCGTAAAAAGGTTTCGTTCCCTTGTTCGCCGCCCGCTCTCTGAAGTTCTGCGATCTAGATAAGGATGCCGGGCGAATTGCATCGCACTTGTTTCTTACACCAAGGACAGGCTTACAACGTGAGTCTGAACGGCGAACCGGTGGTCACATTTCAAGGGTGATGCTTCCGTGCAGAGCTACATCGGACTGCCGAAGCATTCGACGAAGGACCCGGTGTATTTACGCAACGTCGTAGTCACATCGTTGGATTAGCTCCCGCCACGTTTCTTCGTTTGAACGACGTTGAGCCCGCCGCAAACGATCAGCTGGGTCCAGGCGCTCCGTTGAGCATACAACTTCTTTGCGTGTACTTGATCTATGGCAACTCCAAGTCCCCTTCATACTCGCAACATCAGGATGAGGGCGACTCCACCGAGGAGCAGCGCCACACCTAGCAAGCGCAGCCCCGAAATGTGGCGCTGCGGCAGGCGCAAGAGGCCGTATAGATCCACTAGCATCGAGACCAATTGTTGCCCCACGATCGTGAGCCCCACCGTGGCGGCAGTGCCGATTTCTGGAATCGCCATGAACACAGTCACGACGTAATAAGCACCGACGAAGCCACCGAGCCAACCCCACCAAGGCATTCTCGGCAGCGCGCACACTCGGGGCTTAGGCGTTTTCGTGACAATCGCTGCGAGCAAGAAGACCAACACCATGCCGGCAGTGGCGACAACGAAGCTGAGCGCGCCCACCGCGAGCGGAGCGTCAAGCTCGGCACGGAGTAGCGCATTGACCGCGCCCTGAAGCGGTAGGATCGCGCCAGCGACAAACGCCAACACCACCCAGCCTGAGAGGTTAGCAACCGGCTGTGCGTTACTACCGCCGGTTTGGCCCTTTACAATTGCGACTATCCCCAGCAGCACGGCCCCGGTCCCTGCAGCCGTGGCGAGGTCGAACGCCCGCGGAGCGACACCAAGGATGCCGGAGGTGTCGAGCGCAACCGAGGCAAGCATCTGCCCCGCAATGAACAGACCGACAGTGACGACGGCGCCCAGCCGTGGGAATAGAAGGATTCCCGAAACGACGTAAAGAGCACTGGCCAGCCCGCCTATGGCATGCCACCAGGGTACGGCGAAGAGACCGGCCAGGGCGGCAAGCGAGCCTGCAAGAGCGGCGACCAGCAACAGCAATGCCGCGCCCACCAGGAGCTGCAGGGTGGTTGCGGCGAACGGGCTGGCGACGGACTTGCTGAGCTGCGCGTTGGCGCCGGCTTGAATCGGCAGGAGCCCGCCAGCCAGAAGCGCAAGAGGGACAAAAATCGATTCCATGGTAACTCTCCTTTCGTCAGATGGTCTTCAGTTCGCTCACTTGCGGGACGCGAGACCGCGAATCACGGATGGCCCTTTCGCGATCTCTTGGTGTCAGCGTTTCAGGCGCGGATGCTTGTCGAGTGTCAAGCACAGCTGCAGAAAAGCGTCGATCCAAGTCAATTAGTGATGTCCGCAATACCGTAACCGCCTATGAAAGAGTCGCGATCGCGGTAAGTATAAGGGTCTATCATCTCTTCTCTCTTGGCTCCGCGCAGATCATTGCAGAGATTCGAAGCTTGGATTGCTTTGTCTTGATTGAAGTTTAGGTCTGGTATTTCAATGGGCAATTCGCAAGACTTGCAGACAAGGCATGCAAAGATGCGCGATTTGGATCGGGACGATCTGTGAAAAGGATTACGAGAAACCCGCCG
>DATACQ010000387.1:0-5082 GCA_036258955.1 Binatia bacterium | reverse complement strand
ATGAAGCGGTGGAAAGGCAGCGTCGTGGGGCGGGGTGGTCCGAAGCGCCAGCGTTGATCGTCGTCGTCGGCGACGGGCGCCGTCAGTGGGGTACGGTGCAAGGCGCGCATACGTTCGGGCGCGACCAATCGCATCTCACGGATGGTCTCGCGAATACCTGCACTTTTATGCACCTCGCGGCGGTTTCGCTGGGCCTGGCGACGCAATGGGTGACCATTCACGTGCAAGAACCCTTCAAGAGGGTACTCGGGGTACCGGATTTGATGATGTTGTATTTAATCATTCCCATCGGCTATCCGGCGGTCCAACCTTCGGAAGGCGTGCGCCGGCCGTTGGACGAAATTGTCCATCATGATCACTACGATGAGAAAAAATTTATGAGCAATGAGCGGGTCATCCAGTTTCTTTACGAATTGCGCGGCAAGACTCTGCAAACATACCGGCAAAGCTACGTCGGCAAGGCAGAGCCGGGCAACAAATGATTGTGTAGGACCACAATATGGCCGTAGATCCAATTACGGTGGAGATCATCCGTTGTGCTTTGAGAGCGGCGGCCAATGAGATGTCGGCGGTGCTCAAGAAGACCGCATATAACATGATGATCTACGAGGTGCAGGATTACTGTGTCGCGATCCTCGATCACGAAGGCCGCACGCTGTCGCAGAATGAGGGAGCCCTGCCGATTTTTCTGGCGGATCTAGGGGTGGCCGTGCAGGACGGGATCGAAGTGTACGGCAGAGAGAACATCCATCCGGGCGATGTCTTTCTTGTCAACCATCCGGAGATCTGCGGACAGCATCTGAATAATATGGCGGTATACACGCCCTTTTTTTGGGACGGCAAACTGCTGTGCTTTCTCGCGGTGCGCGCCCACTGGATCGATGTTGGCGGCGGCAGCACCGGGTTTGGCTCGAGTATGACTCGGGATATTTACGAAGAAGGGTTGCAAATCCGTTCGGTAAAGATCTACGCCGCCGGAAAGCCTAACAACGAAGTCTTACGGCTCATTGAAGACAACATCCGTTTTCCGGAGTCATCGTTGGGCGATCTACGCGCGCAAATCGCTTCCTGCCGCAGCGGCGAAGAAAGGCTTAAAGATCTGTGCCGCACGTATGGCGGCGAGCGTTTTCAGCAAGCTGTGCTGGAGATTTGGGATCAAACCGACAGGCTTGTGCGCCAAGCCGTAAGGGAGATACCGGACGGAACTTACGAGGCCGCCTCCTTTCTCGACAACGATGGCAGAGATTTCTCCAAAACCGTGCAAATCAAAGTGAAAGTCGAAGTCTGCGGCGACGAGCTCACGGTTGACTATTCCGAGATCAGCGACCAGGTGCCCGGCTTCATCAACTGTGGATCGTCGGGCGGCATGGCGGCCGCGCGAGTGGCGTTCAAGGCGTTGACATCGCCGCAGGGCGAGGTCAACGAAGGCTCGTTCCGGGCGCTGAAGGTGGTCCTGCCGTCCGGGAAGTTGCTGAGCGCGAAACGGCCTGCGCCGATCGGCGGCTGGAGTTTATCGCTGCCGACAGTCCTGGATACGATTTTCCGAGCGCTTGCGCCGGGATTGCCCAAGCGGATCCCCGCGGCGCACAAAGGCGATATGGGCGGCTATGCCATTTTCGGCGTTCATCCGGGAACCGGCCAGCGCTATGTTTGCCAGAATATCATAGGCGGTGGTTGGGGCGGCCGCCCGTTCGAAGACGGCGCATCGGCTTCGGTATCGATATGCCAGGGAGATGTGAAAAATACGCCGATTGAGCTGCAAGAGCTCTACTATCCTCTTCTGTATGAATGTCACAGGTTGCGCGCCGATAGCGGAGGCAAGGGGCAATACCGTGGTGGCAGCGGCGTCGAAGTTCGAGTCACTCCTTTGCACGAAGTGCGCGTTAGCCGCAACACCGATCGTCTTCAATGCCCGCCGTGGGGTTTGCTCGGGGGCGGTGACGGAGCGACCAATCAAACGATGATCGAGCGTGCCGGCAAGCAGGAGACCTTACCGGGAAAGTTCAGCCATTTACTCGTCCGCCCGGGGGAAACGGTGACGTTCTTGACCGCCGGCGGTGGCGGATATGGACAGCCGGAGAAGAGGGCAGCAGCCGCGATAGAGGGCGATATTGATTTGGGATATCTCTCTGAGGTCAGAGCACGGCAAGACTATTCCGCCGCTGTGCGTCCTAAATTCGCCAAGACTAAAGAACACTAAATCTCACCACAAAGCATAGCGCGGCAAAGCCGCCACCACAGAAGCGGAGTGCCTCTCGCATAGGCGCAGAGAGGCCGAGTTCAGAGAAACAAAGAGGATCTTTCTGTCTGAGCTAGCGCTTTGCGTCAGACTGCGAAGATGCGCAGCTGCGAAAATTTTGCGCAGGCTGCGAAAAATTAAAGTCATAGCAGGCAAAGTAATTTCGAACTTCGAACTTTGAAGTTTTCGCCCGCCCCAGTTTCGCTGCCGTATCCTCTTTCATCGAACGTTTGAACGATGCAACTATGCTCCGGCGCTGCAGCTTGACAAGCCGCTTCGTTGTGTGGTTAGAGTTTTCGAAATCATCTCTGCGACTTCCACTCCTTAGGAAGTCAAACCACAGAGTAGCAGGAGGGATTTCATGAAGGGGTTAGCAGCGCTTTGGACTTTAGCAGGAGCGAGCGTGATCGGAATCACTGCATGCGGTTCTATGCAGGAGCAGCCGAAAGCGCCTCCACCCGCCGCCCCGGCAGCCAAGGCGGAAGCCAAAGCGGCGGCAAAGACCGAAGCAAAAGCATCAAAGGTGAAAGCCGTGGAAGTCGAAGGCGTCATCAGCAGTGTCGGTCAAAGAACTATTACGTTTCAAATGGAACGAAAGGGAAAAATTCGAGAAGAAGTCGTCGGGGTGGATGAGAAGACCAAGATTGAGAAAGGCGGTAGCCCGGCGAAGTTGAGGGATTTGGAAGCAACCGATAAAGCTATGATCAACTATGAGCCGGACGCTTATACGCCGGCGCTGGGGATCAAAGTCACCGGCAAAGGAGAAATAAAAAAAGCCGGCGGGGATGACTAACGATCAGTTCAAGGGTTCAAGAGTTCAAAGGTTCAAGGTTGAATGTTAGCGGTTCAAAACCGGAAACGATTGAACCCTTGAACTTTTGAACGCTTGAACAAATCAAGAGCGATAACGATCGGCGCGATCGCCGCCAATCACTTCCAGTTCGAGCGACTGTTCTTCCCTTAAAATTTTGAATAAAATCCGCTCCCCCGGGCGCTTTTTCCACATCTCATGATACAGCTCCGGCCGTGAGCGGATTTCTTTTTGCTCAACACTTAGAATGATATCGCCTTCCTTGAGTCCGTGTTTGGCCGCGGGCCCCCCCGGCACGACTCCGCCAATAACAATATGGCCCGCCAAAGGACTCGGGTAAAAGCCCAGCCAGGGGCGGCTTGGCCGACTTCGCACCTGACCGTATTGTTTTAGCTCCTGTTCATATGTTCGGTAATAATCCACCGGGATCGCCATCGTGAACTTTCCCACTTCGTTCAGGTTCAATGAAACAACGCCCATTAACTCGCCGCGAAAGTTCGTCAACGCACCGCCGCCGAACCCGGGATTGAACGTGGTAACGCGAATCGTTTTGTCAATCATGTATTCCCATTGCCCGTCATAAGGCTCCGTGGAAATAATGTAACCTCCAGAAAGCCGGCGGCCGGTCTCGCCGGCGCTGGCAACCATCAGGACCGGGTCTCCCGGTCGTGCCGAGTCCGGCGGCGCTAAACGCAAAAATGGTAAATCGCGTCCTGGAATTTTGATCAGGGCGAGTCCGGTTTCCTGATCTGCCCCCGCTATTTTGCCGGGGATTTGCTCGCCGTCGGTAGTGGTCACTGTGATGGACGAGGCGCCTACCGCGACGTAGTGAACCGTCAAGATATAGCCGTCAGGGTCGATAATCGTCCCTGAGCCGGTGCGCTCGGAACCGAGATTGCGCGCCGATGCGTGGCTCTCCGGAACAATGACGTGCAAATCGACTGTTGCGGGCAGTACGGAATGTATTAAGCCAATATGACCATTCACAATGAACTCCTTATGCGCTTACCGATCCAAATTGCTCGGGCATCTCACCCGGATTGTCCCGCACCAGCTTTCCTTGCCAGGTGTTTCGCGCCGCCAGCATGTGGCCGATGGCGTTATGCACGTCCATCTTGTTGATCGACCAGTCCGGCGCGACGGTGAGGGCCCGGTAGGTTTCGCCGGTGAGACGGTGAATGATAGTGCTTGGATGCAACCGTTCGAGAAAGTCGCAGACCAACCCGACATACTGATCACGGCGCAAAATCTCGAATGGGTGCGCCTTATAGATTCTTTCCAGCGCGGTGTTTTTGATCACATGCAAGTTATGCAGCTTGACTCCATCGACACCCAGCCGGTTGAGCAGCGGCGCTGTCGCGAGCATATCGGCACGGCTTTCGCCGGGAAAGCCCAAAATGAGATGTGTGCAGATTCTCAGACCTCGCGCTTTGCACTCCTCTACGGCGGTAATGAATTCACTCACTCCATGGCCGCGATTCACCCACTGAAGGGTTCGATCGTGCATCGACTCGAGGCCCAACTCCAGCCATAGGTACGTATGCCGTGACAAGTCGGTTAGAAGTTCTATTACTTCTCTAGGCACGCAGTCCGGACGCGTGCTGATCGAGAGGCCGACGACGCCCGGAAACTCGAGCGCTTCACGGTAAAGCTTTTCGAGTTTGCTTACGGAGTCATAAGTATTCGTATAACTTTGAAAGTAGGCGATGAACTTCTCAGCGCGATGTCTCTTGCGCACCGCGTCGGCGCCCTGGCGCAATTGTTCCGTAATCCCTAGGCGGGGACGATAAGTCTCGGGAGTATGACTCGCGTTGTTGCAATAGATGCAGCCGCCCACTGCAACGGTGCCGTCGCGGTTTGGGCAAGTGAACTCCAGGCGCAGACCAACTTTGTAGACGCGCGCCCCGAAGGTTTGCTTCAGTATGCGATTAAAGCCATTGTAACGCTTGCCGCCCCAGAGCGTATTCGAAGCGACGGGGAAATTCATTGTAAGGATAGACGAGGCTCTATATGACCTATTGGGGCCGCGAGT
>DATACQ010000386.1:0-3220 GCA_036258955.1 Binatia bacterium | reverse complement strand
CGGGTAGTTGTAATAAAAAAAGCCCGCGGTTAGCTCCCCGCAGGCGTAAAGCCCGGCAATTGGCCGGTCCTGTTTATTGAGGACTCGGCAATCCGTGTCAATCTTCAGCCCGCCATACGTGAATGTCAGACCACAGGTGGCGGCGTAGGCAGTATACGGCGGGCTAAAGATTGATACGGATTGCAGGGTCCTTAATAAGCAGGACCGACCCATTCCCGGGCTTTACGCCTGCGGCGAACTCACTGCGGGCTTTTTTTATTATAACTACCCGAGCGGCTCGGGCCTGCTGCGCGGCGCAGTGACCGGAAAAATCGGCGGCACCAACGCGGCAAACCGATGACAAGACTGGAGTGATGGAGTAACGGAGTGATGGAGTATTGGGAATCCCAGCACTCCAATACCCCACCACTCCAACACTCCCTAATGGCCGAAAGAGTCGGCCGAACTCTTGCCGGCCTTTTTGTCAATAGGAGTGATCTTCCATGAACATAGTCGTCTGTTGTAAATCCGTTCCGGGACTCGTGACGGATCTCAAAATATCTCCCGACAGCAAATCACTTCAGTATCAAGGTCAACTGCTCGCGATTAACGAGTGCGACGAATACGCGCTGGAAGAGGCGCTGGTATTAAAGAAAGCCCATGGCGGCCAGATCACGGCGATTTCCATGGGCAGCATCAAGTCACAGGATCTTTTGTACTATGCCCTCGCTAAAGGCGCCGACAAGGCGATTCGCGTGGACAGCGAGAGCCACGATCCTGAAGTGGCCAGTACGGCTCTGGCAGCCGCACTAAGGAAGCTCCAGTTCGACCTCATCTTAACCGGCACCCAGGCACGTGACACGCTCGGCGGGCAAGTAGGCATCATGGCGGCGAGCAAACTCGAGCTGCCGTTTGCCTATGCGGTTGTGGCCATCGACGTGATGAGTGACAAAATCATCAAAGCGCGTAAAGAACTAGGCGGCGGCCGATACGCCGAGGTTGAGCTGCAACTACCCGCGTTACTGTGCATCCAAACCGGCATCCAGCCATTGACTTTCGTTCCGCCGGCGCGTCGCATCCGGGCGCGCCAGCAACCGGTGAGTTCATTCTCGGTGTCTGATCTCGGTCTGCAACCCGATAAGCTGATCGCCAAAGGGTATCGCATCATCAGCGTTGGAGCCCCCGAGCGCACTCATCAAGTGGAACTCCTTCAGGGAAACCCAATGGATGTCGCCGACGCGCTGCTAAATAAAATTCAGGAGAGCCGTTGATGGCAGGCGAAATCGTAGTGTTGGTGGAACACTTCGACGGCAAAGTCGATTCTGTCACCTTCCAGCTGCTCGCCGCAGGAAGAATGCTCGCGAACCAACTCCAGGTAGGTTTGGTGGCACTCGCTTGCGGCGATGCATTAGCTGGGGTGAGCGCCGCACTGCAAGGCCGCGGCATGGACAAGATCATGCTCGTGGAAACTCCGGCGTTTGCTTCCGCGAGCGGCGAAGTTCAGGCGAAGGTCATTGCCCGTCTATCGGCGCCCTTGAAGCCCCGCTTCATGCTGATCGGCTACACGCTCGTCGGAATGGAGTTAACGCCCGCCATCGCGGTCCACTTGGGCATGAATGCATTAACCAATTGCGTAGACGTGAAATTGGAGAACGGTGCAGTTGTCGTTACACGGCCCGTTTTTGATAGCACACAGCACGCTCGTATAGCACTGGACGAGAGCGACACGGCGGTCATCGCGCTGCAAAAGGGTTCGTTCCCGCCCAGTTTGTCATCAAAGCAGCAAGCCGTCGTCGAGTCGCTCTCCATTGATGTCAGCGCCATTCCGGCGCGCAGCAAAGTACTGGCGGTCTCTGACGAGCCCGCCGGCGACGTGGACATCACCAAAGCGGACGTGGTCGTTTCGGTGGGCCGGGGCATTGGCAATGAGGACAAAATACCGCTCGTTGCCGAGCTGGCAGATGCGCTCGGTGGAGTGCTGGCCTGCTCGCGTCCGGTGGTGGACGTCGGTTGGCTGCCGCGCGAGAGGCAGGTCGGCGCCTCGGGTAGAACGGTCACCCCGAAGGTATACGTCGCCTGCGGCATCTCCGGCGCAATCCAGCACCTGACCGGAATGCGCGACTCACATCGCATCATCGCCATCAACAAAGATCCGAATGCGCCCATTTTCGACGTGGCGCATATCGGAGTGGTAGGCGATCTCTTCGAAATAGTGCCTGCGCTGACCAAAGCAGCCAAGGAAGCCAAAGCGTCTTGAGTCTAGAGTCTCGGGGCTGGAGTTCAAAGCGGCTCCCTTATGAGTGGCCTCAAAACCCGAGACACTAGACCGGAGAGACGCAAGACTCATCATTGTTCCTAGGCGGTGAGTTTTTCCATCAGCCAACGAGCGGTGCGCAGCAAACGCGCATCGCCGCCGCGCGGACCGACGAGCTGGACGCCGATCGGCAGACCATTTTTCGCTTGCATCAGCGGCAGGCTGATGGCGGGCATGCCGCATAGCGTCCAGAGCGTACAGAAGGACGGATCGCCTGTGGAGTCGAGTCCTATTGGCGCCGGCCCAGAAGCGGCGGGTGTCAAAATGGCGTCATAGCGCTGCTGGAATAATTCAAGAAAGCTTTCGTGGATGGGAGCGACTCGAGCCAATGCTCGTTGATAATCGATCGCGGCCACCTGCCGTCCCTGTTCGATTTGCTTGCGCAATCTTTCGGAGAGCCGAGCGCAAGCTTCCTCGTATTCGCGGTGCAGATTGAGCGCCATTTCGGCACTCATGATGGTCTGATGCAGTTCCCAAGCATCAGAGGCTGAGGAAAACAAGTCAATCTCTTCCAGCTGCCCGCCCAACTCTTCCGCAAGCTCGGCGAACCCATCCCTGGTATCCTCGTCAGCGCGCTCCCACGCCGGCGTTTTCACCAGCGCAAACACCGGCGGCAGCGGCGGCTCTTCTCGCGCAATGCTGACAAACGGGATCCGGGCGCGTGGCCGCGTATCGGGATCAGCCTCGTCGTAGCCGACCAACTGTTCCGTGGCGAGCGCAACATCCTCAACTGTCCGCGTAAATATGCCGATATGATCCAGAGTTCGAGACAAGGCAAACACGCGGTGGCGCGAAATAAGCCCGTGGCTTGGCTTAAAGCCAATGATACCGCAGTACGCGGCAGGACGAATCGTCGAGCCGTTGGTCTGGCTGCCGAGGGCGAGCGGAACCATACCCGCAGCGACCGCCGCAGCAGAGCCGCTGGAA
>DATACQ010000385.1:0-9216 GCA_036258955.1 Binatia bacterium | reverse complement strand
GCTTTCCATCTACTTCCCGTACTGTTTGGTTCGGCCCGGCCAGATGCTCCCTATGCCTGAACTTCTCAGGTAAATATTTCTGGTATAAGTCCGTCGGTTCGAGAATATGGCGGTCGGCGTCGATAACTTTGAATCCATCTTTCATGAGTGGGTCCTCCGTATCTGGTAAGCGCTTGAGTATTACATAGTGGAAACGGCGCGCAGCGGCAAGAGCTGGCACAGCTCCGAATACAACGCCTCTCGAGCATCATCAAACCTGCACATTCCGCAAGCAATCATTCCCTGTCCCGAAAACAGGGCGCGCCTGCACTTTTGTGTTGCAATTGTGACGCTAAGCTTCGTGTGGAATCTAACCGCCGCGGAAACAAACCCGTGGCATATTCCTTGCGAAAATTAGTGATCACCAAACAGTCGGAGGTAGCTTTATGGATACCGAAATTTTAACCAGTGTTCTCATCATCGCGGCGATCGCGTTGATAGCATTCGGCGTCTGGTTTTACTATCGCCATAGAACTTCCGAAAACCTGAAGGAACGCTTCGGCCCCGAGTACGACAACACCGTTCGGCAGTTCAAAAGCCAGAGCCGTGCCGAGACGGAACTAAAAACGCGTCAAGAGCGAGTGAGCCACTATAACATTGTCACACTGCCACGGGCCGAAGGCGTAAGGTACCGGGAGAGTTGGACGGCGGTTCAGGGTGAATTTGTTGATCAGCCGGAAAAAGCGGTCAGGGACGCAGATCGCTTGGTGCAAGAGGTGATGGAACGCTGCGGCTATCCGCTGCGCGATTTCGACCAGGCCGCGGCGGACCTTTCCGTCGATCATCCCCACGTCGTGGAAAATTACCGGTTCGCTTATCGTATTGCGGAACGAAGCCGCCGTGGCGCCGCAGATACCGAGGAACTCCGCAAGGCCGTAGTTTACTACCGCGCGCTTTTCGAGGACCTTCTCGAAGAGGAAGCACCGCGAGATGAAAAGCCCAGCCGTACCACGCGCTTACGTGAAGCATCACACACTCACTAAACCGTGAGAAAGAGTTAAGGAGGTTTTTGCTATGGAAGAGCACAGGACAGAAACCAGCCAACGAAAACTTAGCACCAAAGATATGGCGGCTGCGGCGGAGCGAGATGAGGCCAGAGATAAAGCCCGGGGCCCAAGAGCAGCCGAAGCTAGTTCAGACGTTAACAGCAGGACGGTTGGCAGCGGGGACAGTGAACAACTCAGCCCGTTGTTGTCACCGGACGAGACGGGAAAGTTCCGTTCGCGCTGGAGTTCGATTCAGACCGGTTTCGTCGATGAGCCGCGCAAAACAGTCGAACAAGCGGACGAGCTGGTTGCCGAGATCATGCAACGGTTGGCTCAGAGCTTTAGTGACCAGCGAAGCAACCTTGAAAAGCAGTGGGAGCGCTCTGACGAAGTATCAACCGAGGAACTGCGATTAGCGTTGCGCCGCTACCGATCGTTCTTCGACCGGCTGCTGGCAATATAAAAGGTCTCGCGTCCAGGGTCTCGAGTCTTGAGGCAGACTCAAGACCTCGGGCCCTGGACATTTAAATCGCATTCACACGCCTCCGAACCCTTCATCTTGCGCTTCGGCCAACAACCACGGATCTTTGATTTCCGTTGTCGGTCCTCTACCGCTCAGCACGTTCACCACCTCGCGCGCGGCGTGCGTCTGGCAGTCAACGTAGGATTCATTAGAGTTCGCCGCTGTATGGCATGTGACGATCACGTTAGAAAGCGTCAGGAGCTTATGCTCCGCCGGCAATGGTTCCGGATCCGTGACGTCGAGCGCCGCGCCAGCGAGCTCGCCGGCCACGAGTGCCTCGTACAATGAATCAGAGTCCACTAAGCCACCGCGGGCGCAGTTGATCAGATAAGCGGTCTTCTTCATCGCTTTGAACTGCGGCATGCTGAACATTTTTCGGGTTTGTTTCGTGAGCGGCGCGTGCAGGCTTACAAAGTCGGAACTTGCAACGAGCTCCTCGAATGAAACCATCTTCACACCCATGTTTTCAGCGATCTTGCGATCAAGATACGGATCATAGGTTTGGACGTTTAATCTCATTCCCTGGGCGCGGGGTGCAACCTGTTTCCCCACGTGGCCCAAACCGACGATGCCCAAGGTGCGCTCTTGAATGCGATAGACCGGGCCGCGGTAGGCGTGCAGCTCGGCCGTATGGCGGCGCCATTTTCCCTCATGTACGTACTGATTCATGCGCACGAGTTTGCGTGAGATCGCGATCAACAAGCCGATAGTTTGCTCCGAAACTTCAATGGAGTTGCAACCGGCGGCGTTGCAGATGATCATCCCGTGGTCTCGAGCCGCCTGGAGATCCATACGATCCACCCCCACCCCGGTGCGACAAACGACTTTTACGCGCTTCAGCTGCGAAATGATGTCCCGGGTCAGAGGTACCGAACCGTGCATGATGATGCCGTCGGCATCTCTGCCCATTTCGACCACATCGGCGTCCGTTGTGGGGCGTCGGATGGTCATGTCGGCATCGATCTCCGCCAGAATGGGTTTGATCAAATCCACCGGCACGTCGTTGCTGCCAAAATAGACCACGTGAAATTTGCCCATCTGCTAAACCTCCATCGCTCGGCATTCATACATAAGCTGAGTTGCACGGTGAGTCAATCTCCTTCGGTCGCGGCGCCGCCGCGACGGTTCCATTCGTTCCAGTAGTTCCAACGGTTCCAGACGTTCGAACTCCTCCTCTGTCCTCCCGCGACACAGGGAAGCATAGAGGAAGCTGGAACGACTGAAACTAGTGAAACGTTTGGAACTGGAGCGGAGCGACTATAAAGGAGCGTAGCGACTAAATTGGATCCATAGTAAGTTGAGCATTCCGTTATGAAGGTACGGCGCGTACGGCTTGCGACGGGGCTGGTCTTACTGACCTACCTTGCGACGCACTTCGCTAATCATGCGTTGGGTTTGATCTCATTGGATGCAATGGAATGGGGCCGACACGGGTTTTTACTGCTATGGCGCAACCCTGTGGCTACCGCCGCGCTTTACGGTTCTTTGCTGGTGCACTTTTTCCTTGCGCTCTGGTCGCTCTATCAACGGCGGCATCTGCGCATGCCGCTCTGGGAGATGTTGCAGCTTACCATGGGCTTGGCAGTCCCACCGCTCTTGTCACTGCACATCGTCGGAACGCGCTTGACGCACGAATGGTTTGGTGTGGACGACACTTATAGCCTCCTGGTGCTGATACTCTGGCATACTTCGCCGTGGGATGGATTGAAGCAATCGATCCTCATGACTGTGGCGTGGCTTCACGGATGCATAGGCTTTCATTTTTGGCTGCGCCTGAAGCCCTGGTACAACCGCTTCGCGCCCTTTCTTCTCGTCAGTGCGCTTCTGTTCCCGGTTCTCGGACTGTTGGGCTTTTCCCAAGCTGGCCATGAGGTCTCGAACCTGGTAAGTCAAAATCCAAACTGGATTGAGTCAGTGGTGCGGCAATCCAAACTGCCGCCGCGCAGCGAACGGGAAGTGTTGTATCGGGTCAACGACGCCTTCGTCGGAACTTTCGTCCTGATCGTGGCGCTCACGTTGCTGGCCCGCGGCGCGCGTTACGTTTACGAGAGTCGCAGCCGCATACGGATCCGTTATCCCGAGGGTAAAGAGATTCGAGTGGCCCGCGGCTTCAGCGTGCTCGAGGCGAGCCGTTTTGCCCGGGTGCCGCACGCATCCGTGTGCGGCGGGCGCGGCCGTTGTTCGACCTGCCGGGTGCGAGTGTCTAGCCCGGCTTCGGCTTTGCCACCGCCATCCGTCGCTGAGCAACGAGTACTGAAAAGAGTGGGTGCTCCGCCCAACGTGCGGCTCGCCTGCCAACTTCGGCCAACTGCGGACCTATCGGTCATTCCCTTACTACCGGCAACCGCGACACCCTTGGACGGTTACGAACGGCCGGCATATCTTGCGGGTCAGGAGCGCACGATTGCGGTCTTATTTGCTGATTTGCGAACTTTTACCGGGATCGCGGAACAAAAACTGCCGTACGATCTCGTGTTTCTCCTGAACAGCTACTTTGCGGCCGTGGGCGAGGCGATCACGACTGCGGGCGGAATTGTCGACAAGTTCATTGGCGATGGCGTAATGGCGCTCTTTGGTGTCGAGAGCAGCGCTGAGACGGGTTGCCGGCAAGCACTAACCGCTGCGCATGCGATGGTCCGCGAAATAGACGCGCTCAGCCAAAGTCTTGCAGCAGAGCTGGCGGTGCCGCTCAAGATTGGCATCGGAATTCATAGCGGTCCGGCGGTGGTTGGGCGGATGGGGTATGGGTCAAGCATTCACTTGACCGCGATTGGAGATACTGTGAACGTCGCAAGCCGCCTGCAGGATTTGACCAAAGAATATAGCTGCCCGCTGGTCATTTCCGAACAAGTGGCAAACGACGCTCAATTAAATGTGAATGGTCTGTCGCGGCACGAGATCACGGTACGAAACCGGCGTGAACCTCTTGCAATTTTCATCGTAGAGGATGTTGCTGGTTTGGCAGAGCAGGCGGATTTGAGAGCCAAAGCTCTCAACCAAAATCTCCAAACGAAAGGAGAGGGCTAATGAAACGCAGCATGGATCGAATCCTTGTAACTCATGCCGGTAGTTTGGCTCGGCCGGCTGACCTCATGGAAATGTTGCTCGCGCGAAACGAGGGCAAACCTTACGACAGCGCGGCTCTTGCCGAGAGGACACGGGAAGCGGTGACGGAGGTCGTGCGAAGGCAAATCGAGTGCGGCGTCGATATCGTGAATGACGGTGAATTGGGGAAGTCTAATTTTTCCCGCTACACGCGCGAGCGGCTCGGTGGCATTGTCGAACGTCCTGCCGCGGCCGACTTCAAGCCCACTTCCATCTTTGGTCGCGACATGCTGGAGTTCACCGATTACTTCAACCGTGGAGGCCGCACGTCAATCGGTCACCACGCGCGGGTTTTCTATTGTGTTGAGCCGCTGACATATATCGGTCAGCAGGAGGTCAACTCAGACATCGCGAATCTCAAGGCGGCGCTCGAGGGAACAAACGCTGCTGAAGCGTTTCTGCCCGCCGTGGCTCCGGGGACGATGGAGCACTGGATGAAGAACGAACATTATCCGACGACCGAAAGTTATCTCTTCGCCATTGCCGACGCCATGCACGAAGAATACAAGGCCATCGTCGATGCGGGTTTGGTCCTTCAGATCGATGACCCGGATCTTGCGGATGCCTGGCAAATGCACCCTGAGATGACCGTTGCCGAATACCGCAAGTACCAGGAGATGCGCATCGATGCGCTCAATTACGGATTGCGCGACTTGCCTGTTGAGCGCATCCGTTTTCACATGTGCTGGGGCAGTTATCATGGGCCGCATAAGTACGATATTCCTCTGAAAGAAATCGCCGACCTCATTCTTAAAGTCCGCGCCGGCGCTTACTCCATTGAAGCTTCCAATCCTTGCCATGATCACGAATGGCGGGTCTGGAAGGAAATTAAGTTTCCCCAGGACAAGATTTTTATCCCGGGCGTGGTCGGCCACTACAGTGATTTCATTGAACATCCCCGCGCCATCGCGGACAGGCTCGTGCGTTACGCACAAATCATGGGACGTGAGAACATTATCGCCGGCACAGACTGCGGCATCGGCTCACGGGTTGGACACCCGCAGGTCGGCTGGGCGAAATTTCAGGCGATGGCTGAAGGAGCCCGCTTGGCATCGGAAGAGCTGTGGTGGACGTAAACTGTTCAAAGTTCAAGGTTCAACGTTCAATGTATGAGTCCTGATCCGATACCTTGAACTTTGAACATTGAACCTTGAACCCGCGCCATGGCGGCCCTGCCCTTGATTTCATTTGTCAGGCTAAGTAAACGACCCAAAGCACCTCTCTTGCAGAAGGAGCATCCTATGAAGATCGCCGTCATCGATGACTATCAGAACGCGTTCAAAACGCTCACGTGCTACCCTAAACTAAGTGGTCACGAAGTTATCTTGTTTAATGATCCCGAGCCAGACGTGGGGCGCCTGCCCGAACGGTTAAAGGACTTTGACGTCGTCGTGCTAACTCAACAACGTTCCAGCTTTCCGCGCGCGGTGATCGAGCGGCTGCCCAATTTAAAGATGATCAGCCAAACGGGCGGCGGAACGGCGCATATCGACGTCGCGGCTTGTACGGAGCGCGGTATTCTCGTTTCTGCCGGAGGGGGTGGCCGGTCGAACGCTACGGCGGAGCTGACATGGGCACTTATCCTGAGCGCGCTGCGTCATATACCGTACGAGGTCCAGCAACTGAAAGCGGGCCGATGGCAGTCGACGTTGGGTGTCGAGGTCAGAGATAAGATACTGGGCATTTATGCCTACGGAAAAATCGGCTCCATTGTTGCTGCCGTCGGTAAGGCGTTCGGAGCGCGGGTCGTATGTTGGGGCCGGGAAGGCTCGACGAAGCGCGCTCGTGAAGCGGGTTTTGAAGTGGCGCCAAGCCGCGAAGAATTCTTCGCTCAAGCCGATATTCTCAGCCTGCATCTCCCGCTTAATCAAGAAACCCGCGGTATCGTGACCCGTGATGATTTGGCCCGGATGAAAACCACCGCGCTGTTAGTTAATCCGAGCCGCTCCGGGCTTATCGCTGACGGCGCTCTCGAGGAAGCGCTGAAGGCCGGCCGGCCCGGCTTTGCCGCCGTGGATGTTTACGGGAAAGAACCCGTGCTCGGTGGAGACCACCCGCTGCTTCACATGGAGAACGCCACCTGCACACCGCATCTCGGTTACGTGACCCGCGAAGCCTACGAGCAATACTACGGCCTCGTAATCGATCAAATTGTCGCCTTTGCTGCCGGCAAGCCGTTTAATGTGGCGAACCCCGAGGTGTTGCAGAAAAAGTAAATGCGCCGTAATTAGGTTCAAAACGTTCAAATGGTTTAAGCCGTTCAAGCCCCTACCTCGGTCCTCCCCCGCGCCGCGGGGGAGGATTGAAGAAGTTCTAACGTTTTGAACGGAGCAAAGCGGTTGAACGGCTTGAACATTTTTGAACGATGGCTTAATTACGGTCGCCAGCCTGACTTGGTCAATTCCTCATCCGCTTTTTTCGCGAAACTGAAATCGTAAGCGCGCTGGACCGGAACTTCCCGTTGGACATTCAGCACCTCGCGTACGATGTCTAGATCGTTTTTCTGCGTTTCCTCGTCTACGACTCCGTTCGTCGTAAAAGTCCCGATCATGCCGTCGTAAGTGCGCGACGCCAATTCCCTGTTCAATTCGGAAAACTTAACCATCGCATCAATCGCTATCTCACGATTCTGTTTGACCAGCCGCAGCGCCTTGAGCAGAGCGCGCATGAACCCATGCATCACTTTCGGTTTTTCCTTGATGAACTGGTCGTTGGTTGCCACGGTGCCCCAAGAGTTTTTCACTTCTTTGCCCAAGTACAGGATTTCCTTCATACCTTGATCGACGGCGGCAAAGCGTTCTTCCGAGCTCAAGAGCCCCGCATCCACGGTGCCCGACAGTAGAGCTCCAAGACGCTGTCCGGGCGGCAGTGCTAGAAAGGTCACATCCTTGTTTGCGTCCAGGCCGTACTTGGGCGCGACTTTCTTGAACATGAACGTTGCGACCGCGGCGACACCGGTCACCGCAATCTTTTTGTTCTTTAGATCTTTAAGGCTGTTGTACTGGGGCCGGACGATGAGCCACTGCAGCACCTGGTCGTTGACAGCCAGCACGGTCTTGAGCGGCGCGTTACCTTGAGTGACCGCCACCAGAGCGCTGCTCCCGGAGCCGGTGAAATCCATTTCACCCGCGAGAACGGCTTGAAGGCCGGCGGTGGATGACATGACAACCGTGTTGAGGTCGATGCCTTCCTCCTTCATGTATCCGCGTTCCTTGGCGAGAGGAAACACAATGAACTGGAAGGACTTTGACGGCAGCGTGACATTCACTTTCTCCAGTGCGAGCGCCGATGTACCGGCCAGCGGAAAAAAACTGATCGCCATAGAACAGACGATCATCTGAATCACTTTTTTCATACTCATTCCCTCCTGTGATCAGATCGACGGAAAAGCAGCACGGCGCAGAACGGAACCACTCACACCACCCTTATAGATAGGTGGATTTTCTAAGTCGAGAGCCCAGTCTGAAGAAGAGTTGGAGGGTAATCTACTTAACCGGCACGTCCGGCTGTTGCCCGCCGGCAACGATGAGCTTATAAAGTGGCCATATCAGCAGACTTGGAGGTTATCATGCCGATTAGAACGGGAGCGGGTTACATCAAGGCGCTGCGCGATGGCCGCGAGGTATGGCACGCCGGGCGCCGCATCGATGATGTGACGACCCATTCCGGCTTTACCGGCACGATCAAAACCCTCGCGGATCTCTATGACAAGCAGCATGCGCCGGAGTGCCGCGATATCATGACCGTAGATCACGAGGGTGAGCGAATTTCGTACAGCTATTTGCCGCCAAGAAATGCGGAAGAGCTAGCACTCAAGCGGCGCAACATCGAATTCTGGTCCCAGGCCACGTTGGGGCAAATGGGCCGGTTTCCCGAATTCGTGGCCGAGCTTGTGGTGGGGTTGCGCGATTGGGCGCATGTTATCGAAAAGACCAACAAGCGCTGGGCGGAAAACGCCAGGGCATACCATCAATATGCAAGCCGGAACGATCTTTGTCTCACCCATGCACTGACGGATCAGTACTACGACCGCACGAAAAAAGTTAGCGAGCAGGAGGATCCGGATCTAATCCTGCATATTGTCGGTGAAACCAAAGAGGGCCCGGTCGTAAGGGGCCTGCGCACTCTGGCAACGCTGGCGCCGATCTCAGACGAAGTTCTGGTGTACCCGAACCGGCCGCGGGAGGCGGACGAAAACGATTATGCCATTGCGTTCGCGGTTCCCATGAACATCAAAGGTCTCAAGATCGTTTGCCGCGACCTTTACGCCGAAAATGCCGATCCCGAGCGCCAGCCGTTGACGGCGCGCTTCGACGAAGTCGATGCGGCGTTGATCTTCGATGATGTCGTGGTGCCTTGGGAACGGGTTTTCGTCTACAAGAATGCGCAGCTGCTCTCGGGGATCATGTACATCCACACCTGGGGCCAATACTCGACGATGCTGCGCCTGATTACCAAGCTGGAAGCGTTCTTGGGCGTGGCGCAGTTGTTGACGCGGTTGGCGAAGCGCGATGCCAGCGCGTCTTCGCAAATACTTTTATCGAGTCTCATGCATGACATTGA
>DATACQ010000384.1:0-2785 GCA_036258955.1 Binatia bacterium | reverse complement strand
CGGTAGCTAACTGGATACAGACCAAAATGAGTCCTACTCCTCCGAGCAAAAGAATAATGATCGACGCGCGGACGGGCCAGTCTTTGGCGACGTAAAGAGCGCCGAGAAGCACGAGACCAACAAAGGCAGTAAAAAATACTTGCTCTTTGCCGCGAATCATTACGCCTCCGCCAGCGATGCCCCCGTTTTGTGCTTCCGGCTCGTGAGAATCGGGTACACAATCGAAGCAATCAGGAGCGTCGTCAACACGAGCACCATCGGACGCGACAGCCATTCAAAACCATAGCGAGTGTAGGACAGCCAGAGGTACAGTTCCATTTTTTCTCCGAGCACCATGCCCAATACCAGAGGCGCGCGGGGCCAGCCATAGCGGCGCATAAAAAAGCCCAATGACGAGAAGATCATCAGCCCGAGCAAATCGTAGCTGTGAAAATTAGCGGCAAAGGCTCCGATAAAGACAAATGCAACGATCGGCGGAACGATCGCGTAGAAGGGCAGGAAGCAGATCTTGGCAATCGGTTTCGCAAACACCATGCAAATGGCGGCCGCAATGATGTTCGCGATCACTAGAGTCCAGATTACGGCGAATGTCAGATTGAGCTGAGAGGTCAGCATGTCCGGCCCCGGCTTGATGCCCACAGCGATAAACGCGGTCAATACCAAAGCCGACGAGGTGCCGCCCGGGATGCCAAATGCCAAGGTCGGGATGTAATCGCCGCCTTCTTTCGCGTTGTTGCAGCCTTCGGCGGCAATAACGCCGCGCACATCGCCCTTGCCGAAGTTGTCCCGATTCTTTTCTGTTTGCACCGCATGCGCATAGGCAAACCAATCCGCGACCGAGCTGCCGAGGCCGGGCAGGAACCCGACCCATACGCCGATAATTGAGGTTCTGAGCAAGAGCCACCAGTGGCGGAAAACGTCGATAACCCCCTGCAGGTAACCGTGGCCGAACTCTTCCGCCTTGGCGATGGTGCCCCTGCGCCCCGCCAAGTCGATCACTTCCGGAATAGCGAAGATGCCAAGCGCTACGAGGACAAGATCGATCCCTTCCCAAAAGTAAGAGACGTTGAAAGCGAAACGCTCGACGCCTGATTTCATATCCAGACCGACGGTTGAGATGAACACACCGAGAATCCCGGCGATCAAGCCTTTGAGGGGCGCGTTACCGCTTAAGATTCCAACCATGCTCACGCCCCAAAGTGTAAGGATGAAAAATTCCGGCGAGCTAAACGACAGAACTAGAGGCCGCAGTATGGGCAGAGATGCAAAGAGCACAAGCGCGCCAAAAATTCCCCCCAACAATGAGGCGACAAACGAGGCGCTGAGCGCGCGAGCGCCCTGGCCGTTTTTGGCCATCGGATGACCGTCGAGTATCGTTGCCTGGGAGCCCGAACTGCCGGGCACGGAGATTAGAATGGAGGTAAACGCGCTCGCCGTGTTGCCGACTGCGTCGAGGCCGACCAATAGGGCGATCACCATCCAGGGGTCCTTCATCGTCATCACGAAGGGCAGCATGATGGCCAAAGTGCTCGGGCCACCGATACCGGGGAGAAAACCGACCATGCTGCCGATGAGCACACCGAGACTCATGAACATGAACGCCTCGGGACGGAGCACGCCGTGCAGACCTTCTAGAGCAGCTTCAAGCATGGTGGGGTCTAGGGTCTAACGTCTCGTGTCTCGGTTAACAAAGCGTCTGAGTCCAGTGGTTGTACTGCGCTAACTCGAGACTATAGACGCGAAGCGAGACTATGATTTTGGATCGCCTAACGGGAGGTTATACTTCTGGCGCATTTTCGTGATGAAATCCTTGGCCTCTCTCGGTAAGCTCGTTTGTTCAAGAATGACGCTCTCAACCCTTTCCGCTGTGACCGGTTTCCAACCGTCGCCAAAAAACTTATCGCCTTCTTTGTCGACTTCGGGATCTTTCATGACTTTGGCAAAAGCTGCCCTCAGCGATTGGACCAGCGGTTCGGGCGTTCCCGCGGGCGCCACCAGGAACTTGTCCAAATCCGGTGAACCAGCCCATCCGACGAATGCCTGCCAGGCCAAGCCGCTGGGTTTTTTTGGCCCCAAAACTTCAATAAAGGTAGGCAGGTCGGGGAAATCCGTCCGGCGCCGCTCGTCTTCAGCCAGAACCGTCTGCACGATTCCTTCGCGTTGCAGGTCCTTGACGAGCTTCACGTTGGCCGTCGCCCACATGTCGATCTCCCCCTGCCGAATCGCCAGCTGCAGCTCGCGGCTTCCCGGATAACCGTAGATCCAGCGCAGGTTCCAGCCGAGATACTCCGCGGCCCAGACCGTCATAGCTACCCATGAACGAATGCCATCGGAGTCTCCGACTACTACTGGCTTGGCAGCGCGGTTTGTGAGCCTGTCGCGAGCGTCGTTCCGTACCATGATAATGGTTCCGGAGCGTGCCACTCCGCCAATCATGCGATTTTTGCGCGGATCATATTTGATCGTTGGTCCGCCGCGCACGAAGTTTCCGATGCCGGAAGATGAATCCTGCAGAATAGTCAAGCCGTCGGGCTTGACCTCGTTGAAAAAGTAGTTGTTGGCAATGGTGCCGCCGCCCCCCGGCATGTTTTGAACCAAGACTCTTGGCTGACCGGGAAGGTATTTTCCCAGGAACCGAGACACCAATCGGGCCGCCGTATCCGTACCGCCGCCAGTTCCCGAGGAGACGAGGATGCGCAACGTCTTGCCTTCGTAGAAGGGCGCTTCGGTTGACGCCGCAACGCTCGGCAGTAGAAACAGGGGCAAACATATCGTCACCCAGTTC
>DATACQ010000383.1:0-5197 GCA_036258955.1 Binatia bacterium | reverse complement strand
AATGTCGTGAGGAACCTGTTCCTTGGTGTCCCACGGCAAGCCGATAATATAGCCCGTGTGCACGACGACGCCTGCATCGTGCCATTCTTTGATGATGGCGCGATATTCTTCGACGTTGTTTTGCTTCTTCCCTTCGGCTTTGAGGTTCTCGGGGTTGACGCTCTCCATGCCGATGAAGACCTGGGTGCAACCAGCCTTGGCCGCGAGGGTCACGAAATCCTTGGGTTTGCGCGCCAGGTCGACCTGCATCATGAAGCTCGCCTTGATGCCTTCCTCGCGCAGCTTGATGATCGCTTCGAACGTTTCGCGCCACAGTTTCTTGCGCGCGAAGTTGTCGTCCGTGAAGAAGTAGAAGCTGATGCCGCTGGTCAGATAATTGTGGCGGATCATCGCGGCAATGCTTTCCGGGCTGCGCTCGCGCATCTTGCGTCCTTGCACATTGATGATCGTGCAGAACGTGCATGCGAACGGACAACCGCGCGAAGTGTCGGCGGTGCCCCAAGCGGGGTGGGCAAAGTGCTCCATCGTCTTTGGGCTGGCCTTCGGCAGCGGTGCATCGCCGATATCAACGAGACTCTGCAGATCTTGGGCGAAACTGTAGATCGGTTTCAAACGGCCCTCAAGAAAATCGGCGAGAATCATCTCCCATTTGCCTTCGACTTCTCCCGAAACCACACAAATCGATTCGCGCACAAGTTCCTGAATATCGGGCTCTTGCTCTCCCAGCATGTTGATGGTGCCGCTGGTGTGAAAGCCGCCTATAATCACGGTGATACCAGCGGCGCGGAAGCTGCGCGCCATATCGAGGGCCCGTGGAAACTGATTGGTCTGCACGCCAACCATGCAAACGAGCAGCGACGTTCCCGGTTCCTGGGCCCAAGATAGTATTTTCTTGACGGGAACTTTTTCGGCGGTTTCGTCGAAGGTCGTCACCTCTATCGGGAGATCGCCGAATACGCGCCGTTGGCGCACGTCGTCGGTGAGACCATGCAGAACATTAAGCGTGTTGCTGGGGAGAACACCCTTCCAGAAACGAATGACATAGCCTTCGTCGTCGTACTTGGAGGGCTTGATCAGAACGACCCGAAGCTTTTGCGGCAGGGTAGCTGGGACCACCGTCCCATCCTTGGTTGTAACTTGGTCCAGCATCTTCTATAAGTGTTTCGAACTGCGGAGTTGAGTAGACTCTAACACCGCATATCTCCATGTCAAGCAATTTTGAGCTTTGCCGCGCGCTGTTCGTTGTTCCACCTTGCCCTTCTCGATGATTCAGTTTCGTCACGTCACCAAATCCTACGCGGCCGACTCCGCGGCTTTGAAAGACATCACGCTCTCCGTAGAAAAGGGCGAGTTCGTGTTCCTCACCGGTCCGAGCGGTGCCGGCAAAACCACCCTGCTCAAGTTGCTTTTTCGCGATGAGGAGCCCAGCGCTGGGCAAATTATCTTCAATGGACAAGATATTGGCCGGTTGAACAGTCGCGGGGTTGCGCGACTGCGGCGTCAGATCGGTTTGGTGTTTCAGGAATTTAAGCTGCTGCCCCGTTTAACCGCTTTGGAGAATGTTTCGCTGGCGGCTGAAGTGATCGGTGTTCCCAGGAAAGAAAGCCATGCGCGAGCGCGCCGCCTGCTTTGCGACCTCGGCCTGGAGAAAAGCTACAACACGCGCCCGTTAGCGCTATCCGGGGGCGAGCAACAAAGGGTCGCTATCGCCCGCGCCTTGATCAATCAACCAAGCCTGGTGCTCGCCGATGAGCCCACGGGCAATCTCGATGCGACGATCGCCGACGAAACCATGCGGCTATTCGTGAAGATGCGCGAGCGCGGCACCACCTTGATCGTAGCGAGCCACGACTTAGCCCTCATTAAGCGTTTTGGAACGCGGATTATTTATCTGCGCCAAGGTCGGATCGCGGATGATTTGGAGCGAGTGGTCGGGGAAGTCAGGCGCGCATGAGCTGGTCACAGACATGTTTTGTCGCGCGCAGGACCTGCAGCAATTTGCGTGCTCTGTTCTGGACGCACGTGCTCACGTCGGGAAGCATGGCGATGATCTTGTTCATCTTCGGCGCCGCCATGCTCGTGGAAATTAACTTGCAGGCTCTGCTCAAAGTCTGGGGTGACAACATTCACCTCAACGTTTATCTGGAGAGTGGCTTCGACGAAGGCGGAGCGGAAGCGCTCCTGAATCGCGTACGGGCGCTTCCTGAGGTTTCGCGCGTGCGCTATATTAGCCGGGACCAGGCATGGCGCGATTTCAGCGCCGCGTTGGGCTCCCAATCCGGCGTTTTGGACGGGTTACCTCGGGATGTCTTGCCGTCGTCTCTGGAAATCGCCGTGACGCCTGAATTTCGCGACCCGCCACTAGTCGAAGCATTGGCGGAGCGCCTAAAAAAGGAACAAGGCGTCCAGCTCGTCGAGTATCCTCGCGACTGGATCGATCGGCTTAATTTGATCGTGCTCGCTGTGGCCTGGCTGAAATGGACGTTTGCAGGCGTGATGTTCATCATTACGTTCTTCATCGTCAGCAGCGCGGTGAAACTTGCGATTCTATCACGCACGGATGAAATCGAAATTATGCAACTCGTGGGAGCTTCGCGTCGCATGATTCAGGCCCCTTTTATCCTCGAGGGAATGACTCAGGGGTTAGCAGGCGGAGTGCTTGCCGTACTGGCGCTTTGGGGCGCTTTCGAGGCGGCGCGCGCAGAATTCGCTTATGCGAGCGTGCTTTGGGGCGCTTCCAACCAATGGTTGTTTCTTGGTTTGGATGGCATTCTGACTATCATTCTGCTTGGCTGGGCGCTGGGATGCGCGGGCAGCTTTTTTTCACTCAGGAGATTCATCAGGACATGGCGAGCAGCGTAACGCGCCGGCGAAGCTGCGGCGCGGTGCGGAGTTGTTTCGTTCCCGTGTCCGAGACGGCCCGGATGAGCACAGCTTTGGCATTATCACTGTTTGTCACGTCCGCTTCGGCGGCTTACGCTGCAACCGCCGAAAACGACTTGGAGGGAATCAAGAAAAAAATCGCCAAAGAGAAGCAAGGAATTTCGCGGGCCCAGCGTCAGGAGGGTTCGCTTCTGCAATCTTTGGAAAAGATCGAGGGAGAGCTTGAGCGCAAGACCGACGAACTGAAGCGAGCTAACACCAAACTCAACACTATTGCTGACGAGTTGCATGAAAAGCAGTCCGAGGCCTTGCGGCTCGAAAGCTCGATCGAACAGCGGCGGGAATTATTGAAAGAGCGCGCCGTCGCTCTCTACCGTTGGCATCGCAGCGGGAGCCCGTTCATCATCTTTAGCGGCGACGTTTCCCTCGCCGCATTGTTGCAGCGCAAGCGCTATTTGGAAGCATCGCTCGCGTATGATCGCGAGCTGGTAACGGCATTGAGCCAGGAGGCGCAAGTTCAAGAAGAGCTGCGTCAAGAGCTGGCGCGAAAACAAGGCGAGCTGGACAGCGAGCGAAAGAAACTCGCCGTCGTGCGCGAGTCGATCCGCAGAGAAGGCGATAAAAAAAAGGTACTTCTTGTCAGCGTTCAGCAAGAAAAGGAATCGCGCACCCGCGCGCTAAAGGAGCTGGAACAAGCTGCGCTGAGATTGCAACGCATGATCGATGAGCTGGCCCGGCGCCGCGCAAGCAAACCGCCGGCAATTCCGCCCGGGATCGGGCTCGGCGCGCTCTATGGCAAGCTCGACTGGCCGGTTAGAGGCGAATTGTTGAACGGCTTCGGGAAGGCTCGCCATCGCGAGTTCGCCGATGAAGTGTTTCGCAACGGTATCGATATCGGCGTGTCGGCGGGTCAAGAGGTTAAAGCCGTTGAGAAAGGCACGGTTGCCTTCGCTGACCGTTTCGCCGGATACGGCAGGATGATCATCGTCGATCACGGGGAGCGCTACTATACCGTTTACGCCCATCTCGCGGAGATGCTCAAAAGAAGTGGCGACAGCGTCAAACGCGGCGAAACCCTGGGGCTCGCCGGCGACAGCGACTCGCTCGTGGGGGCGAAGCTTTACTTTGAGTTGCGCAAGGACGGGCGGTCGGTCGATCCGGTGCCTTGGTTCAAAAAATAGCAGTTTGTGGAATTTGCTCGGCCCTGCCCCGTAGCCGCCCGGCGATTAAGGAAGTTGGCACGGGGTTTTTGAATTTAATTTTCGTCGCGCGTATCATCAGGCCACCTGAAGTTGTGACCTCACTCGCCTTTAATCGCTTTCAGTCGAACAGTTCTCGGATTAAAAATTACTTCCGTCTTCGGCAGTAGCGGCACTTTGTCACTTCCTCGCATGGCTCTCGGTGGCATGAAATACACAAGCGTCCTCGCGCCGCTCGCTTCAAATCCTCGATATAGGAATGATAATGTTCGTATCGTCTTGGTTGGAGCCATCGGAGGCTTTTACTCGGCCGGCAAAAGCCCGGCCCTGCCCGAGCGGGGAATGCCGAACCGCGTCGTTGCCTGCTGAGAGACTGCCGATCCGGGATTAGAAAGCGGGACTTTCCAGATTCCGGAATTGGGCGAGCCGACGTATACGAAATAGCCCGCGATGTGGGTCTAAGGCGAGATCCATGTGTCCTCGCCGTTAGCTGCGGTTCCTAAAAGGTTGGAAGAGACTTCTACGGTGTCGTCCGCGTCTGCGTCATAATATTTGAGTTTTTGCCCGTGAGCATAAAAAGCGATTTGGCTTCCGTCCTTTTTCGTGCCGACTCCAAGCCCCGTTACCTTTCCTGCCCCGGTCTGGCGGGTCTCGCCCAAAAGCGCGGTTCCCCGGCGGAGCTCAATATGGTCTCCTGCTGGCCCCGTGATCCAGTTGTTCGAAGATGTCGCGACGCCTGGCTTGAGAGTTGTTTTATCTTTTATTGAGGTATTTTAAACCGGGAAAAAAACTAACCGTAAAATCTGGGATGCGCATAATCCCAGACTAGCTTTTCCGGTCTTTTTGTAACGTTAATCGAACATGTTGATCGCGTTCGGCCGGAATCCTTCTCCGCGCTCGCTTGGGTCAACGGATTCAACTTCGAGAAGCTGAAGCTCGTCGTCCCATTTCTCAAGCTGTTTGTATATGAGTTCTGCGGTTGCCCGATTGTCGGAGCCATTCGCGCGTTGATGTCGTCCCAGTCGATTCCGCCTTTGTGCAGTCCGACCGTGAAGAAAGGCAGAAGGATGTGCGCGTATGATGGAAAATTCCCAAATCGAATTGTCGTCTGCATC
>DATACQ010000382.1:0-3933 GCA_036258955.1 Binatia bacterium | reverse complement strand
AACGTGCAATGCTAGCGATCGCCGGCCGGCCTTGCCGTCGGTATGCGTGCGGAGCGTCTTAAAGGCGATGCTTACCTGGTTTTTCGTCGAGAGACGGAGAGGCTGGAAAAACAACGACGTTGGGAAGATGAACTTCCACCGGCACCTGATACCCTACCGGCCAGTGCGCCGGGCGTCGCTGTTCTAAATGAATCGTCGCTCCGGAAGGGAGCCGGAGCCGGTAAAGTATTTCGCCGCCGAGGAATTCGCGTTCTTCGACGATGGCCAAGATACCGCCTGGTTTGGTGTTTACCGCTTCGTGGCGGATCATCACCGTAACCGGACCGGAAGGGAGTTCAGTCGGACAAGGGAAAACACCTATTTCAGTCTGAATCACCGACCCGGAGACCAACCCGGGAATGAAATCTGCGTGACCAACAAAATTGGCCACAAAAGCTGTGCTGGGCGAATAATATATGTCCTCGGGGGTTCCGACCTGCTGGAGCTCACCGCTCCGGATAACCGCGACCTGATCTGCCATCCCGAGCGCTTCCTCCTGGTCGTGTGTCACCAGGATCGCTGCGGTTCGCAAATGGCGTAAGATTTTAGCTATCTCTCGGCGCATCTGCGGGCGCAGCTCGGGATCCAAGCCGTTGAACGGCTCATCCAGAAGAATCACCGGTGGGCGTGGCGCAAGTGCCCGCGCCAAAGCGAACCGCTGCTGTTGGCCTCCCGACAACTCGTGGGGGTAGCGCTGAGCGAATTGTTCCAATTCAGTCAACGTCAGAAGTTCTTTGACCCGGGCATGGCCCTCGTTCTTACTGCTGTTGCGCAAGCCGAAGCGAACATTCTGGGCAACCGTCAGGTGAGGAAATAAAGCGTAATCTTGGAAAACCATCCCCACGCCGCGGTCCTCGGGGGGAACCCAGCGCGACCTGGCGACGTCAATGACAGTTCTGCCGGCGATCAGAATCCGACCTACGTCAGGTTTCTCAAAACCAGCAATAAGCCTGAGCAGCGTCGTTTTGCCAGAGCCGGATGGTCCAAGAAGGGCGAGGATCTCGCCCGCCGAGACCTCCAAGTTGCAGCTTTTGACGGCCGCGGTCTGGCCGTAACTCTTGCTGATTTCCTCCACGGTTATAACGATCATGGGCTATTGCGAATAAATAGCCGAAACAGGTGGACAGTTCCAGGGAATGCGGAGCTGAACCGCTCCGCCAAAAGCTTAAGGCAGTTGCTTGTCCCAATTGCGCTGGGCACCTATTCGTAGAGACGACTGTAGCCGGCGGAGGCTCGCCGGAGATGCAAAAAAGACAGAGTCAGATGACCACAAAGAACTCGCCAGGGAATAGTTTTGCCCAAGCACGAGGGACCTTCTACGAATGCCAGCGTAAGCAAGAATAACCTTGCGAAACTTCGCGTTTAGCGACTTGGCGCGGGTAAGTTTTGTGTCTCGAGACTGCAAAAGGTCGCCGCCGCCATTCGTTACCTTGAAGTTCGTCGTTTCCTGCCATAGGATACAGCCGGGACGAAACTTGCCGCGCTGGTTTCGTCGCATCACATGCAAGAGTTTCGTCTGGTCGAACCATCAGCGTCCACATCGGCTATGGAAGCTCCTAAAGTCACCCACGCTCTCGAGGATTATCTCAAGGCCATCTATCAACTTTCCGAGGAATCTCGGCCCGTGATTGCCGCTCGGCTCGCCGCCGAAACCGGCGTGTCAGCTTCGACGATATTTGCCACATTGCGGCGTTTGGCCAAGGAAGGATACGTCACAATTAACCGGCGCAAAGAGATTCACTTGACCAAGGACGGGAAGAGGGTGGCCGAGAATATCGTGCGAAGGCACTTCCTGACGGAGCGTTTTCTCACTGACTTGCTCGGTCTCGATTGGGTCAAGGCGCATCAAGAGGCGCATCGCCTGGAGCATGCCATCTCGCAAGAAGTAGAGGAGCGACTCGCAAAGCTACTCAGCCATCCCACGACCTGCCCCCACGGAAATCCCATTCCCGGTGCAAGTGCGACCCCTCCGCCGAAAACCATGCCTCTAAATGAAGCCGTCGACGGGCAGGATGTCGAGCTCGACTACATCACCGAAGGTGGAGAGCGCGACGTCCGCTTGCTGGGTTACCTGCAAGAGCATGGATTGCGGCCCGGCGCCAAGGTTCACGTCCTCGATGTCGCGCCTTCGCTCGGTATGATGACCTTGAAGGTGGCCGGCGATGAATTTTCATTGGGCATCGAGGCAGCCAAGAAAATCCGCGTACACTGATCTTCCGTCAATTTTACCTGCTCTTTCGAAAATCTTGAGTCGCGGTGGAGGGATGCCCTCTGTTCCCTGAGGAAGTGTGAGATCCCGGAAGGCAACTCGGCTGAATCCGAGCAGTAAGCCTCGGAGAGAGCGGACCGCGGAAATGAGTCTCGGGTTAAGTTCGAAAACCCGAGACCCAGGACTCTAGACCATTTTGGCCGCGACCGATGAGGCTTGCTCCGCGGACAAGCATGGATAACAGACCATTTTCATGCTGTGCGTAGCGAGCATAAGCTCATGAATTACTTCGTTGAAAATGGCTGAGGGGCTGATCAGCCGGAGGCTGGAGCTATATTGCCGTCTTCACCGGAATGAGAAACAAACGATTCTCCGGTTTCCTGGTGCGCGAGCACGGATAGCAAAAAATCAATCTGATCATTCACGGAAGCATCTCGATCCAAAATAATCACCTCGCGACCGTTGATCCGGCAACGGCCGCTGTGAGCCCGGTAGCCGACCTCGCGCAGCAACTTTTCCATGCGCACTTCGATGTTTCTATCTCGTGCGGTTTTGATCAACGCCTGCAGGCGCGCCTCGTGCCTATTTCTTGAATTCGCCATGGCTAAACTCTCGAAGATTTTCGACAGTATCGCCCAAAGTTCTCCCGTTGTAAATCAGGAGCGTTTGCTTGCAAATTAGCCGCGGATTGTTATCTTAGCGTCCGTTGATTCCGACGGAGTCGTAATACGCAGCAAGTCACTTCTTCGCACGCAAACGGCAGCGGAGGAAGAGATGATCAAAAATATATTGGTTGCTCTCGACGGTTCGGAACATTCCCGAGCGGCCCTCGAGTACGCGCAATGGCTCGCAATCAAGTTTGACGGTGCACTCTTTGGCCAACACGTGATCGATACGATTTCAATCGAGGGAACCTTTTTTCACGATGTGTCCGGATCTCTGGGTTTCGAACCATACCTGGATTTCTCGACCAAGATGCGCGAAATCTTAGAGGAACGTGGCAAAGTGATTCTCGAGGGTTTTGCCGAGAGCTGCCGGCAGAAAGGCGTACGCTGTCAGACGTTCCTTGATGTCGGCTTGATCTCGAACGAGATTTGTGGCCGCGCAAAGGTCGCAGATCTGGTCGTCGTCGGCCACCGCGGCATCAACGAGGAGTTTTCAACCGGGTTGCTTGGCTCGACGGCGGAAACCATTACCAGGAAAAGCCCTCGGCCGGTATTTGTCTCTACTAGAAAGTTCAAATCTGTGGAGCGGCCGTTGCTCGCCTACGATGGCAGCCAGCGCGCCAGTTCGGCCATGGAACTAGCCGCGGAGTTCTGCGCGAGATTGAGTCTGCCGCTCACGGTGCTCACGATCGGTAAGGACGACAAACTCATCGAGAGTATCCAGCACCAGGCAAAAGCCTATTTGGGCTCTTATGCGGTCGAAACCCAGTATGAGAGCGCGCGCGGATATCCGGAGCAAAAAATAATAGAGTACCTGGGCACATTCGGCCACGACTTATTGTTCATCGGCGCATACGGCCACCGGCGCATCATTGAAATGGTCCTGGGGAGCACCACGGAGTACGTAATGCGCAATCCGAGCTGCCCGGTGTTCATGACGCGCTGAGCGCAGGCTGCTGAAAAAGACCCCACATGCTTCGTTCCGTTCGTCCGCTTTCGCGTCGACGTACATCAAGTCCG
>DATACQ010000381.1:0-12498 GCA_036258955.1 Binatia bacterium | reverse complement strand
GTTCCGGTTGTACCCGGGAACGGATATGCTGCAGCTTCAACACCTGCGCCGTTTATGCGAGCGCGGAGTCTACAAGGCAGCTATCGAAAACGGCGTGCTTGTGGACCCGCGGGTCGGGCGGTTGCTCATCGGCCAGGACTTGATGGCTGGTTATATCGGTCAGGACGGCGTGCATTATCAGTTATTTTTGAGTATCAGCCTCGTGCTGATGATCGAGGAGCCGGGCGCAATTTGTACGATCAGTACTCATAGGAGTAAGTAGTTATTCGCTCGTGCGCCAGCGCGATGAAAGACGAAATCGCAGCTGCCGGAATCTCGTGTAACCATGCAAGTTCTCGTTTTGAATTGCGGCAGCTCCACCGTTAAGTTTCAGTTGCTCGAACTCGGCGGCGACGCAGTCTCGGCGGCAAGCATTCGGTGGCTGGCGCGAGGCATGGTCGATCGTTTCGGGGCTGATGCGATGTTGCGCTTCGAATCGGCCGGAAACCCAGCAGAAAAGAAGCCGACCTCCGCTTACAATCACGGGGAAGCGGTTGAGGCCATCTTCGGACGATTGAAATCGGATTCCAACGCCCCGGAGTTCGATGTCGTCGCGCATCGGGTCGTGCACGGAGGTGATCGCTTCAGGTCGGCTGTGGTGATTGATGAGTCCGTGATCGATGCTTTAGAAGCTCTTTGCGAGCTTGCGCCGCTGCATAACCCGCCGAGCCTTGCGGGAATTCAGGCAGCCAGGTCCCTGCTGGGGAGCTCGGTGACAATGGTTGCGGCCTTTGATACTTCTTTTCACCGCACGATACCCGATTATGCCGCAACCTACGGGATCCCGCACGAGCTTGCCAGCAAGCACAAAATCCGGCGCTATGGTTTTCACGGCTTCGCCCACAAATATTCCGCCGTGCGATATCGCGAGATTACCGGAGCCATTAAAGAAGACATCAATATCATTACCTTGCACCTTGGAAACGGCTGCTCTGCCTGCGCCATTCGCGGCGGAGAGTCCGTCGATACCTCGATGGGCTTCACGCCGTTAGAAGGGCTGATGATGGGGACGCGTTCGGGCGATATAGATCCGGCGTTGGTCGCTTTTCTCACGGAGGCGGAAGGCGTCGAGGCGGGCACGGTTGAGAAGTGGCTGAACGAGCGAGCGGGGTTGCTCGGCATTTCAGAGATCTCGAGCGACATGCGTGATCTGGTCTCCGATTACGATAAAAAGCCGCGGGCGCGTTTGGCAGTCGAGGTTTTTTGCTACCGCGCGCGAAAGTATCTTGGCGCTTACTTGGCCGTTCTCGGAGGAGCACAAGCCGTTGTCTTCAGCGGAGGCATCGGCGAAAACTCGCCGTTTATAAGAGAAAAAATTTGCGACGGGATGGACTGGTGCGGTTTGCGGCTCGACAAAAAAAAGAATGCTGTAATGGTGGGCGGCGAAAGGCGAATATCCAACGAGGACGCGCTCATCCATATATTTGTCATACCGAGCAATGAAGAAGCGGTCATGGCCCGCGAGGCAGCAATGCTGCTAGCCCAAGACAGATGATCACTGTGATACGGTGAGAGCTAACCGGGAGAGATAAGTATGGCTAAGGCGGGCTTTCGCATCATCGACAGTGATATGCACATCATGGAGCCGCCCGATCTTTGGGAACGTTATATCGACAGCAAATACCGCGATCGTGCCCCACGTGGCGTGACCAGCCTCAACGTACGCGATCTGCGCATGATCTATCCCGACGGCAGAGAATGGGCGCGCACGACGACCCGCCAGAACGACTCCGCCAGGGGGCACAACTTTGATAGAAACCAGCAGGTTTATCGATCAGACGCAGCGCGTGGCTGGAGCGCCGAAGTGCAGCTCGAAGCGATGGATATAGAGGGGATCGATATCGCCGTGCTCTACCCCACCCGCGGCCTGCGGGCTTTGGTCGTGCCCGACATCGACGCCGGCTTTGCCGCCGCCCTGGCGCGCGCATACAACAATTGGCTATACGACTTCTGCGCTAGAGATCCTGCACGCCTGATCGGCGCGGGAATGATCTCGCCTTTTGACATGAACGATGCCGCCAGCGAAGCGCAGCGCTGTGCCGGCGACCTCGGCTTCCGCGCTGTGTTCTTGCGCTCGAATCCGCTCGTGGATCACCAGTGGCATGACTCTTACTACGAGCCATTGTGGGATGTTTTAGAGGAATTGAATCTGGCCTTGGGTTTTCACGAGTCCACGGGCACTGGCAAAAAACACATGGGTGAACGGTTGGAACCCAATCTGATGCTGCGCCGGGTCTATGCGCAGCCTTTCGAACAGATGGTGGCGCTGGGGAGCTTCTGCGCCGGAGGAGTACTCGCGCGGCACGAGGCATTGCGCGTCGCTTTTCTAGAAGCGAATTGCAGCTGGCTTCCTTGGCTGCTGTGGCGCTTAGATGAAGGATGGGAAAGGGAAGGCGACGTTTGGGCGCCCGACGTAACTCGCAAGCCCAGTGACTATTTCAAACGCAGCTGCGTTGTATCCATAGAGCCCGATGAAGTCGCGGCTACGTATGTTATCGACCACTTCGGTAGCAGCAATCTGGTCTTTTCAACGGATTATCCTCACGGCGACTCGAAGTATCCCGAAGCCGTCAATCAGTTTCTCAAATTGCCAATCAATGACGGCGCCAAGCGAAAGATTCTCTGGGACAATTGCATCGCGTACTACTCGCTATAGCTCTCAGCGAATACTGTCAGTTCATCTAACGATCGGTGTGGGGCTTTGTCGCCTCCAGCTGATCGTCCGGCTTATGGCTGCCACTCAAAACGTCTCCAGCACGTTATGGGTTTCTGAACTGCCCTCGTGCTGACCGCGAGGGATACGATCAACATTGGCCGCTGAGTTGTGAACATAATCGTGATGATTGCGCCAGCTGCGGCGGCGCCATTGACAGCTGACGACCGAAACCAAAGCCACGGTAAACAGAACGCTCAAACTTAGGACCTTCATGACTGTTGAGATCTCCTAGTCACGGTAACGATCCCGCCACCAATCGCGTCGGCTGCGAGCGGTTTCGTACCGGTCGCGCCACCAATCGTGATCCCGCCGGTCGTACCCGTACACGCCGCTCCAGCGTTGGCGCGCTTCCTGCCAGGAGTCGCGGTTCCAGTTGTGGCAATGCTTCCGCGTATCGTCTCGGTGTAGAGGATAGCGGTGCGTGTGGCAGTAAACGCGTGGCCAGCGCGGATGTTGACGCTCGAAGTTTTCAGCCGCGCGGCTTCTTGTGACGCGCCAGCGATCATAGCGATCGTAATCACCAGCGAAGGAGCTCGCGGGCAAGATGAGCAGTGCCCCGAAGGTAAATGCCTTAATCGCGGTTTTCATCTCGCTCTCCTTTCTTGCCCGATTAGACGGGTTGCGAGATTCGTTGTTAATTCTCCGTGAAGCGAGCGGCTTAGAGTTGAACCTGAGCTGCCTTTCGTTGAAGAAGTCCGAACGATGGCAGCGGCTGAAGTCAGATGCAGGTCCCTGTTGGCTCCCTTTTCAAAGGGGGATTATTCTCGGTGGTCTCCTAACCTCTATTGAAAAAAGAGGGAAGGGGAGATTTTCGACGGAATGTAGCGGGAGTTATGCAGCGAACCTCTGTACAGGGCACTTCACTTACTTCAGGCTCGCCCCTCGTTCTCGCGGTAGCTAGGTTCAACTGCGGAATCTGGCTTGAAGCTTATCAGAAAACGGCTGCCGGACGATAAGCGTCCCGACATGGGAGCGGGGCTAGTCCTGGTTTCTGCGGCGGCGCAAATCCTCGTAACGATTTCTTAGTTGATCGCGACGGTCCTTGGGCAGGTTCTGCCAACGATCCCACTCTTCGCGTAGATGTTCTTTGTCTTGCGGCGGGAGATCTTTCCAGCGCCGGTAGTTTTTCAGAACGTTTTCGCGCTCCCGAGGTGACAGGTTACGCCATCTGTCCCTATCGTCGGCCGCAAAAACGGAACTTGGCTGCAAGAAAGCCAGGCACAGAGCCAAAGTCGCAATGATTTTTCTTACCGTGAACATCTGCATAGATACTTCGACACCGGAACTCTAAACGTTATGAATCTCCGATTCCGCTCGTACTCCGTCCATCTTTTCAAGCACGTTTAACGACTCCAACATGTCCAGCGATTTGAAGAATTCGAGGCGGCTGGAGTCTGACAAAATTTCCTGTGGAATCATCTCTTGAGGCGGCTGATTGGCCTGTTTAAAGGCCGAATTCCACTCGCCATCTCCAAATAACAACGTCACCGCGAGCATAACAACCATTGCCGTCCCGAACGCGGGCACTGCCCAACCGCCAAAATTGGGGACCAGATCCCGCCACCAAGACTTTCGCTCCCGCGCTTGCTCCAACTTTCGAACCATTTCGCGATAGTAGTCGTTCCAAAAATTTGCCGGCAGCTCGGCCTTTGTCGCCATCTGCGGCAGCAAGCCACGTAGGTCGTCTAAAAACCTGCCGCAACGCTCGCATGTCATCAGATGCGCCTCGACCCTACGCCGCTCGACTACAGAACCGTCGCCATAGTAATACAGCACGAGGTCTGCTTCGAAATCGGCGCAGGCATTTTCCAGCGTGATACGATTCTGATCCATAACGACTCCCTTTACACAAATTCGACCAAGCTCTGCCTGAGTGCCGCAACCGCGCGATGAAGATAGACCCGCACCGTAGCCTCCGTAGTTTTCATTACTTTGGCAATGTCCGCAATGGATAATCCTTGGTGGTTCCGCAGCACAAAAGCTGTCTTCTGCTTGTTCGGCATATTCTCCAAGGTCCGGTCGGCGCGCCTCTTCGCTTCTGCCGCCATTGCGGCGTCTTCCGGTGAAGACGAAAAGTCTGTTAACTCGGCGCGCTCGGCCACGTCATCGCGGGTGGGCTCCAGTGACTGCCACCCCACTCTATTTTTTCGCCGCGTATGATCGAGGCAAATATTCACCACCAGACGGTAAAACCACGTGTAGAAACTGGACCGTCCGTCGAACTGATTAAGACGCGTAAAGGCGCGCAAGAAAGCGTCCTGCGAAAGGTCCTTCGCCTCCTCCGGATTGCGTGTGAAATTCAACGCAACATGAAATGCTTTTTGCATGTAACGCTGCACAAGCACCTCGAAATGCTTGGTATCTCCCCTCTGGCAGAGAGCTACGATCTGCTCATCGGACAAATTCTCAGGAGAACAATCTGTGGTTAAAGCGTCAATAGGCCGGCCCGCCTTCCAGCGTTTTTAGCTCTCTTTAGTGCGATTAGACGCCGAATCGACGGAAAGGTTAACCGGAGGCAGCGCGTAGTCAGCACTCCGCATCGGCGACCGCTAAGATACGTGCCTTGCATAAAAGCTGAGTTAAGACAAGGACTTGAGTGGATGAGATCGTGGTTTTTCGGTCTAAAGAGCCGATCTAAAGTGAACTAAAACCAGCGCCGTCAACATTCCGATTGCTGGATCGAGATTCGTCCTACGCAGCGGCTGATCCACGATCCAACTTGCGCTGAAATTAAGCAATGACCTGACGCGCTGGCGCCAGCTTCGTATCCGTTTACTTGTGAATAGGCCGGGGCGCGCGCAAATTGGTCTCATCAAGAAATTCTCGGATTCGGATATTCCTCGCGCCAAGACGCCAAGATATTCCGATTCCGGCGTACTTTCGTATGTCATTCGGAGGAGCGTAGCGACGAAGAATCTGCTTTGATTGCGGCTTGCCGCTCTAGGATTGCGGCGGATGATCTCCGATTCCCGTAATCCGGACGCTGCCGTGTTTGGACTTGTACTTCCTATTCAAATAGATCATCACGCCCGTAAGCCCTTCAATGACATAGGCGTGGGCCGCCGTGCCGCCATCGAAAGTCCTCGCGCCGATGCGGGTGATGATCTCCATGACTCTCTGCTTAGCTTCTGCATTGTCGCCACACACCAACACGTCGCCTAAGGAAGAATCCACATCTCCCAAATCCAGCGCCGATACGTTATGGAGCGCCCCGACGACGGGCGCCTCATCCCCGAGGATCTGCTGCGCTTCCTGCAATGCGGATCCCGCCGGAGGCACAAAGGGCCTACCTTCATTGAGCGGCACAACCGTGTTGATGATGATTTTGCCCGAAACTTGGCCCTTGAGGTCCTGAACCATCTGGGCCTGACCCTCATAAGGCACGGCGATGATCACAAAATGCGCATCCTTGACAGCCTGCAGATTGCTCGCTCCTTCCAATTCGCCGGCCCGCATCTTCGGTTTGAGCGTGTTTACAACCGTCTGCGCCTTTTGCGCGTCACGCGAGCCTATGATCACTTTGACTCCCGGCGCTCCGAGGCGCACGGCCAAAGCGCTCCCCAGATTGCCGGTTCCGCCAACAATGGCTACGTTGAAGTTATCCATTTATTCTACCTATCCTGCCCTATACAATATTAATCTCGCCAGGCTGCTCAAAAAATCCACAGGCGAGACGCGGGAATATCGATTCCTTCACTGCACTCAGGACAAGGCTGGAGGCGTATTTACAGCACGCTATAGCGAGGCGATTGAGCGCAACGAAACATATGGGTCTTTTTCAGCAGCCCTGCTTAGCGAAAGAGGTCCTCGGCAACGGGGCGTAGCAGCTCTTTTACCGAACCCTCCCCCTTTTCTATTTCACACCCTTTGACGATCACTACTGGGATGCCCTCCCGCTTGCCCATAACCAGCTCCGCCGCCGCGGCTATTTCGTCGGCGATAGCTGCGACCGCTGCCTTTAGCTCATATCCATAACGGTCCTGCGATCCTCGTTCGTCTTTAATCGCGTTGATTCCAGCGATTCCAACAGCCACGTCCACTGTGCCAACCCGCCAAGGCCTGCCAAAACTGTCGGTGATGATGATCCCAGGCTGCTTGCCCGTAAGATTGCCGATGTCTGCTCGAATACGTCGAGCCGAGCCATCCGGATCATTGGGCAACAGCGCCACCCTGTGTTCCCCCACGTTCGATTGATCCACTCCGGCATTGGCGCAGATAAATCCGTGATGAGTTTCGACCACCAGAGCGCGCCCACCTGTTCTTATGATATTGCGGCTTTCCTGAAGGATCACCTCGACCAGCGCTGCTTCTTTGTGCAGCTCCTGCGCCAGCGCGCGAGCGCGCGCCGATGGACGCACCGTGGCGAGATCGACCAACTGCCCTTCAGCTTTGGAGACTATCTTCTGCGCAACGACTATTACATCGTTTTCCGATATCTCGATGCCCTCTCGGAAACAGGCGTCCCCAATCAGCCGGCCGACGGAGTCGCCGGGCGCTACCTCGCCGATGCTTTCCAGGCCAAAGAGTTCCAGGCGCTTCATAGCCCGCCGAAGCGGCGCACTTGCTCCCCTGCGTGTTGCTCCAGAATCGCGTGCGCCACGGCGTGAGATTCGTTTGCAGGGTCTCCGAAACATAGAAAGCGCCGGAGATCAGCGGGCTCGTCAATGTCCAAAGCGATCCGGTCGTTTTCAAGAACCCGAGGCGGCAAACCTGTCGCTGCAATCTGGCTCATGTGAAAACTGAAGCTATCGTGACCGAAGCGCAACTTGATTACGTCAGGCGGCGCCAGCAGCAAGGCGTTGGTCCCCATCCGGTCGTGAGATGGAACCAGTAGCGCGAAGGGCCCCGTCGCTCCGGCAGGAACTTGCGCCGCTATCTGCTCGATATCGGCACTGCGCACCAGCGGCATATCACCCGGAAGAATCAATACGGCTTCGCAGCCGGCTCTGCGCAATTGCGCGCGCGCCAAATCGACGGCCTCAGTCTCGCCACTCTCGGTAGGCTCGCGGATCACGCCGGCTCCGAGAGCCGAAGCAATCTCAGCGACCCTACCGCTGCCGGTGACCACGAATGTCGCCGACAGGCCGCGCGCCATCACTACCTGGCGCAGCACGTCACGAAACATGGTTTCGGCTAAGAATTCCCGCTCTGTCGCGCCTAACAGCGTGCTTAAGCGTTGTTTGGCGTTAAGAAATCCTTTGACGGGAATTAGAGCTGTAATCTTCATATTTTAAATCGCTCGAGCGAGCGGCGGGCCTGTTCATAGTAGCACAGCTTGGGACATCTTCGCGGAAACAATCTCTTAGCACTATTTTTTCACCAAGGCCAAGACCTCGCGCGCCAGCCGGCGCTTATCGGCGAGTGATGGCAGGCGGATAGAACTTTCCATCACGCAAATACCGAGTTTCTCGATGCGGCTTTTGGAAGCGCAATCCTCCCGGTCGATGATGATTCGGTTTAGCAAAGCACGATAGCCGCTGGCAACGCCGAATACGTTGGGCTCCATGCCTCGGGCGCTCAACAGCTTATGTGCCGGGCCGCTGATCGCCTTGTTGCCGATAATCGGGCTCACAGCGGCGATGGGTACCCCGGAACGCTCTAATGCTTCACGGATTTCGCTGATCGCCAAAATCGGTCCGATGCTGGTAATCGGATTGCTCGGAGCGATGATCACTGCGCTCGATTGGCGAATAGCATCGAGAACGCCAGGCGCCGCCCTGCTTCTCTCTGCGCCACGAAAGTAGACCCCGGTTACTTCGGGCAAGCAACGTTCTTTGACAAAAAACTCCTGAAAAGAGATGTCTCCTTCGGCTGTCATCACCCGCGTCTCGATCCGGTCATCTGACATCGGCAGGATCTTCGCCCTGACCCCCAGTGCAGAGCCAATCCGTGCCGTAATCTGCGACAGAGTAAGACCCTCCGTGAGGAGTCGGGTGCGGGTGAGGTGCGTCGCGATATCCTTATCGCCGAGATTGAACCAGGCGTCATTCCCCAAACGGCGCAACTGTTCGAGCACGGTGAACGAATCGTCCTTGATACCCCAGCCCTTTTGAGGGTCACTCAAACCGGCCAACGTGTAGGTTATCGTATCAATATCCGGCGATACATGCAGGCCGTGAAACATACAATCATCCCCGGTGTTGCAGACGACCGTGAACTGGGCCGGATCCATTTCCGCGGCAAGCCCTTGGATGAGTTTGGCGCCGCCGGTGCCGCCGGTGAGAACGACTAACATGAGAAGAAGCTTCAGAGGCTTGGAACTGTCGAATGTTGGAGCGCTGGTAAAAACTTTAGTGGCCCGCCGTTTTTCACAAGACCGCTAGAGTCGGCCAAGGCTTGCACCTGAGCGAGCATCGTTCTCGAAAGAAACTCTTCTCCCCGGCGAATAAACTCAGGGTAGACTGGCAGCCTGGCTTTAAGATCAAAACCGGCTTCGGCGCTCTTCTCGTGTAGCAATGTTAACGCGGGCCACGGCGCCTCAGGGTTTATGAAGTCGGGGGTTAACGGTGAAACGCCACCCCAGTCGTTAATGCCGGCTTCGAGATAAAGCTCATAGCCGTTGGGGGTAAGGTTCGGCGGTGCTTGGATATTCATTGAGCCGCCGAAAAGCAATCGGGCGGTGGCGATAGTCTTAACCATATCGTCCCGGGTAGCATTGGGATGGTCACTCATCGGAATGGCCGGCTTGGCGCGAAAGTTTTGCACAATCACCTCTTGGATATGGCCGTACCGTTCATGCAGCCGCCGGATCGCCAGCAGCGAATCGATTCTTTCCTGCCAGCTCTCGCCGATGCCGATGAGAATGCCCGTGGTGAACGGGATGCGCAGCTTGCCGCCTTGTTCCAAAGTACGCAGCCTGAGCGCCGGCTTCTTGTCCGGCGCGTTTTCATGAGCGCCGCCGGGTAACATCAAGCGCTCGCTGACGCTCTCAAGCATCAGTCCGAGGCTGGCGTTAAACTCATGCAGCCGCTGCAAATCAGCCCGCCCCATGACGCCGGGATTGGAGTGCGGCAACAATCCGGTTTCCTCCACCACAGCGCGGCAGGCGTCGATCAGGTAATCCATCGTCCGCCGCTGGCTGCGCTGCGCTAAGAACTCTCTCATCTCTGGATAAATCGCCTCCGGCTTATCACCGAGGCTGAAGAGTAGTTCTATGCAACCGAGGGATTTCCCGCGCCGCGCATCGCGCACCACTTGTTCGAGGCTCATGGTCTTTGCGCCGGGCTCGTTGGGCGCCTTGCGAAACGTGCAATAACCGCAAAAATCCCGGCAAAGATTGGTCAGTGGAACAAAAACTTTGGGTGAAAACGTCACCACGCGACCCTTAAAACGATCGCGTAACTGTGCAGCTGTGCGGACGAGAGCAGCGAGCTCGTCGCCCTTAAGGCAAGCAAACCTCAACGCCTCCTCGCGGGTGAGCTGTTTGCCATCGAGATATTGTTCGAACGCGCCTTGCTCCACTTCAGGTTGAATATCGAATAGCCCCGAGCCGGTCAACCGGGCAAGGTAGTCTATGGCCTAGAGTCCCGGGTCTCGGGTTTTGTCCGCCCAAAATCTAGATCCCAAAACAATAGGCTCACTAAGCTTGCCCTAGCCGTGCGGTTTTCCCGAGCATGATTATGAGATGACGTTGAAGTTCAGGTTAAGCTCGGCTCAATCTGAACCGTAACCTATTTTGCGAAAGCGCGTTTCTCCTTCCGCGCGCCGGCTGATATATGGTATGAGGCAAGCGATGCAGTCAGCTGTGAAGGAGGAACTCAAATGGACAATTTTGATAATGTGCTGGTCATCGATGCCGACGGTCATGTTTATGAGGGGAATGTTGATTTACGGCCACGGATGCCGGAGAAGTGGCGCTCCCAGGCGCCGGTTCGTTTGAAGGACAACGAAGGCAACTCGCGCATCCTCTTAGAAGGACGGCTCTGGTCCGCGTCCCAAGGCCTCGGCCCTGGAGTCTCCGGCCCAATGACGGAGAAGGCGCGCGGATTCCGCGAAGGGATGGTTGATCCTTTGGCGCGCTTGAAAGATATGGATCAAGAAGGCATCGACGTCGCGATTCTCTTCGGCACGCAAATCGCGCTGACCGTAAATGGATTAATGAGCAAGGAGTTAGCGGCAGTGCTGTGCCGTGCCGTCAACGAGTGGCTCATCGAGTACTGCTCGGCCGACAAGAAGCGCCTTCTAGCAGTGGGGCTGATTCCGTGCCAGGACCCTCCTGCCGCCGTCAAAGAGCTCGAGTTTCTCGCTAAGGCGGGTGCGGTTACGGCAATGTTGCCCACCAACGTTTACGGCCTGAACAATATGGGCGATCGCATGTTTGATCCGATCTACGATTGCGCTCAGGCTTTGGCCATGCCACTCAGTGTTCATCCTCAAACGGGCCATGATGGCGTGCCGGGGGTTTCGGGTGTGATGGGCGCCGGGAGCGAACGCATGCGCAAGTATGTCTACGTTCATATGACCGCGTTTCCCTTCGAATTGATGATCGCGATGATGCACATGATCGGCGAAGGGGTCTTCGACCGCTATCCCAAACTCAGGGTCGGTTTCATGGAGGGCGGCGCAGGGTGGCTCCCGTTCTGGTCGGAGCGCTTAGACGAACATGTTGAAAAGCTAGCCCCGCAAATGCCCGACCTCAAACGTCGACCGAGCGACATCATTCGAGGCGAGCAGATCACTCTCACTTGTGAATCGGAGGAAACCGGCCTGGACCGGGTTTTTACAGCCAACGGCGAGAGCACGGTTATGTATGCTTCGGATTACTGCCACTGGGACTGCCACTTCCCCTACTCCGTTAAGGACGTCGTGGAGGGCACGGACTTGTCGTTCGCACAGAAAGCAAGACTCTTAAGCGCGAACGCTGTGGAATTTTTCAAGCTGAAAAATCTGCCCCAACCCAATGCGCTAAAAGTCGCGCGCCAGGGTTGGAACGGCGGTTTGCCAAAAGCAGCTACCGCGTGAGGATTCCAAACATGAAGCCCCGCTATGGTTTCTTCCTTTCGTTGCTCGCGATCCTCAGTATCTTGCCGCACATGGCTCACGCCGCAGAAGCCATGCATAAGATAAGAATTGGCTTTCCATCGCTGGCGTTTTCTTACATGCCATACTACGTCGCCCAGGAAAAAGGATTTTACAAGAAGCACGGCATCGAGTCCGAATACATTCAGATGACTAGTTCGATTCAGCCGCAGGCCGTGATGGCCGGCAACATCAATTATTTGACTTCGGTTTCAACGGGAATTTCCGCCGCGGTTGCTGGCCTACCGCTGGTCATCGTTATGAGCTTCTGCGACACATCGCCCTGGGTGCTGGTTACAAATAAGGACATTAACAAGCCGCAAGATCTTGCCGGTAAGACCGTCGCCCTCTCGGGGCTCCGCACCGCGCCTTATTATTTCTTTCAGGCATTCTTGAAGAAATCAGAAATGAACGAGAAGGACGTCAGCACGATCTACACCGGCGGCACGGCGGACAGCTTTCGCGCTTTGACCGCCAACCGCGTCGTGGCGACGGTTCTGACCCCCCCGTTCGATGATAAGGCGGTTTCGCTGGGTTACAAAAAATTTATGTTTCTGGGCGACCTGGCGGATATTCCCTACGTCGGCCTGGTGACCTCGCAGGCCGAAATCAAGAATAACCGGGAGTCCGTGCGTCGCACCATCGCAGCGGTTTTCGATTCCCTAGACTGGCTTCGCACCAACCGCGGTGAGAGCACGAAGATGATCGTCGAGAAATTCAAAGTA
>DATACQ010000380.1:0-7214 GCA_036258955.1 Binatia bacterium | reverse complement strand
GAAATCTCGATTCGCCTGGAGCTGAGCATTGAACTCGCCTTGCTCGCAACCCTGGTGGCGGTGTTCATCTCCATCCCGCTGGGTACGCTGGCGGCGCTTAAACAGGACACCTGGATCGACTACTTTGTCCGCGTGTTCTCTATCGCGGGGTTGGCCGTTCCGTCATTTTGGCTCGGCATTATTATCATTCTCGCATTTGTCATTTACTTCCGGTGGCTGCCGCCCTTGACCTTTACATCATTTTGGGTCGATCCGTGGGCGAATCTCGCGCAATTAATTTGGCCCGCGCTGGCGGTCGGGTATCGCTACTCCGCCGTGGCCACGCGCATGACGCGCTCGGCGGTACTGGAGGTACTGCGCGAGGATTACATCCGCACCGCACGAGCGAAGGGACTTTGGGAGCGGGCGGTCGTCATACGTCATGCTCTCAGGAATGCGCTCTTGCCGGTGATCACCGTCATCGGTCTCGAATTCGCCTTTCTGGTCGGCGGCCTGGTGGTCACCGAACAGGTTTTCAACCTCAATGGGATCGGCAAGTTGTTTGTCGAGGCGATCAGCCAGCGCGACTATACGATGGTGCAAAGTCTCGTATTGCTGACCTCATTCGTATTCATCTTCGTCAATTTCCTTGTTGATATGATCAATGCAGCCATCGATCCGCGGATCCGATACCGGTGAAACATTGGTCGGTTAAAGGTTCAAAGTTCAATGTTCAAAGTTGAAGGCTCGAAGCTATTCCGAATCTTAAACACGTTGAACCTTGAACGTTGAACTTTGAACCAGCACGGATGCAAATGGCAGTGTATACTAATTTCAAGCGCTATGTTCGTGCGACGCTGCATTTTATCCGCCAGCGACCCCTTGGGGCGGTTGGTGCGGCGATTATCATCGTTATGATCCTGGCGGCACTCCTGGCGGATCTTATCGCCCCTTACAACCCGCTCGCCAACGATTACGGGGCAATGCTGCAGGCGCCAAGCGTGAACCACTGGTTCGGCACGGACTCGTTCGGCCGCGACGTGCTGTCGCGCATTATTTACGGTTCGCGGACTGCTCTATGGGTAGGCTTCGCTTCGGCTTTTCTGGGCGCGACTCTGGGGGCGCTGATTGGAGTCGGCAGCGCTTACTTCGGCGGCAGGACCGACCTGATTCTGCAACGCTTTATGGACCTCCTGATATCGTTCCCGCTGATCATTTTGGCGCTCGTGGTGGTCGCGGTGCTCGGTGCCGGAGCAACCAATGTCATTCTGGCGATTATGATACCGATGTTGCCGCGCTGTGCTCTGGTGGTGCGCAGCAGCGCGTTGGCGCTTCGCGAAATGCCTTTCGTCGAGGCCGCGCGCGCTTTAGGATTTGGGCCTGCGCGCATTATCCTGCGTCACATGCTTCCCAACGTCATGGCGCCGTACCTAATCATGGTGACAGCTTTCCTGGGTCAGGCGATTCTCCTGGAGGCTTCACTTTCTTTTCTCGGGCTCGGAGTGGCCGAGCCACAAGCGGCCTGGGGATTGATGCTCCGCGGCGCCGCGGTGGACTTTGCAGAGCGCGCCCCGTGGATGGCTATTTATCCCGGCATCGCCATTAGCCTGTCGGTCTTTGCTTTCAATCTTTTCGGCGATTCGCTGCGAGACGCTTTGGACCCCAAGTTGCGACTGTGAGATCGAGTGCTGAGTTACCGCTGACCTGTCGCTACTATGAAAAGGTCCACTACGTTACGGATTGTTCTCTGGTTAATCGCCGCCGTTGCGGCAGGCTATCTCGCCTGGTGGGTCGTGCCGGTGTACTTTCACAACTCCAGCGCCGCGCGCTCCACCGAAAGCTTGAGGCAAGAGGCCGAACAAATGAACAGAGGCTTGCCGGCCATGCTCGACAAAGAAACCGAGCTGACAATTACCGAGAGCGCGCCGGGCATGTTCATCTATAAGTACCGTCTAGTCAATGTATCGGCGCGGGCTGTGGACCATACGAGTTTTGCATCAGGTGCCAAAACGCAGCTGATCGAAATCGTTTGCAGCCGGCCCGAAACGCGCGGTGATTTCCTCAGTAGAGGAGTGACGATGCGCTATTCGTATTTCGACAAGGACAGAGAGCATATCGTCACAATTGATATTACGCCGGCCGACTGCGGCCTTTAGCAGGCTGCGCAAAAAGAGGCGTGAGGCGGAAGGCATGAGGCGGGAGTGGAAGAAGTTTTCTACTCTCTTCTGGATTCACGTCATTTCCTCACGCCTCAGGCCTCGCGCCTCGTGCCAGGTCTTTTGCTGGTTAGTTACCCAGTATCCTCTTCACCCGTTCGAGAACATCAGGCGGAGAATCGAAGATTTCTTTCACGAGTGTCTCCAACTCTTCTCCGGTTGTTGGATCCACATCCATGCGTGACTTCTTCGCTTCGGTCACAACCTCGGGATCCTTCAAGGTCTTGAGCATCGCTTCTCTCAGGATCTTGACTCGATCAGGTGGCGTGCCGGGAGTAACCATCAGCGGACGACCAAAATCGCCCGCTGCTAAAACAACCTGTGAAAACCGGCGGTTCGCTGCTGCAACTTTGTATTGATCGAAGATTTCTTCCAGTGTAGGCACATCGGCTGCTCGCGAATCTCTTTTGCGCGAGGTCTGGACGAGATGGCGATCAAAGTTTTTCTTGTGCCATGTGTCAAAAGGTTCCCGCCCAAAGTGAGCGGAAGTACTATGGGCACGGCAAACCACCTCTCCTTTCTCTACCGCTATATCGATCTCGGTTCCGCCGGCGTAGCCGAGAATTGAGTTAAACTTCGCGCCCACCGTCTCCTCCAACACTTTGGACAAGATGTAGTCGCTGCTTGCGGTCCCGGTGCCGCCGCATTTGGGTGGCTCCTTTGCCTTGATAACATCGGCTATAGATTTGTACGGCGCATCTGCGCGCATGTAGAAAATCACCGATTCGACCGCAGGAGAACCGATCCAGTGAAACTTGCGCAAGTCGAACTGCACCTCTTTGCGGCCCACTAATTGATCGACATAGACGCTGTTGAGAGGCATCGCGATCGTCAAACCGTCCGGCTTGGCCACGCTGTAAACATGGTTGGTAACGATCACCGATCCCGCGCCGGGCATGTTTTGTGCGATAATCTCCGGCTGGCCCGGAATATACTTGCCCATGTGCCTGGCGAAGAGACGGCCCCAGCGGTCGTAAAATCCCCCCGCCGTGGAGCCGATCATGATGCGAATGGTCTTACCTTTGTAGAACGGCTCGCCTTGGGCGGTGACTTCACAGGTGGACCCGAACAGGAGGATGGAAAGGGAGAAAATCCCCGTGAGCACCATATTACGCTTTGCCATGACGCTCTCTCCTTTTCACTGGACTCACTATCTGGAATTTGCGACAAGACTCTCGCACTCTTACAAGCCATAGCTACTTCAAGATTTCTTGAGCCCGCGGTATAAGCGCTTTGTCGAGATTGAAGACCTGATTGACGTTGCGCTCCAACTCAGCGCCGTCGAGCGGATTTATGTCGAGCCTGGCCTTGGCTGCGTCCGCCAGAAACTCAGGATCCTTCATCGTCGCCATGAAAGCCTTGCGCAATATTTGCACGCGGTCTTTAGGTGTGCCGGGCGGTAGAACATACGGGCGCGCCGTGGGGCCGACACTGTGGACCAGGGCCGTGATCAATTTCTTTGCTTCCTCGGTTTTAGCGTAATGGATGGCGAGGGGAACATTTGGGTGTTCGGGATGCGGCTTGGGAATATTTTGCAGGACTATCGTGACGTCGCCCGCGGCAAGCTCTTTGCTCCAAGTTGATTTGAAAGACTCCCATGAATTGCAAATGCCGGTAATTTCGCCGCTGTTGAAGGCGAGGCGCACGTCAGCGGTACCTTTGTAACCACTGACAAGCTGCATCGGTAGCGCGATGGTGGCCGCGAGTACCTTCGGGATGTCATCCGTCGCCGAACCCGCGCCGACCCCGCCGAGCTTCACCGGAGCTTTTGACGACAGCCATTGCTCGATACTAGTGATGCCCGTGCTTTTAGCGACACCCAGCATGTAGTTGTCTTGGGCGGGCACGCCGACATGCTGGAACTTGCGCGCGTCGAACTCTACGCCGGGTTTGCCCAAGAGCTGCTGCAAAAAGAGTCCGCCGATAAAATGGCCGATGGTCAGACCGTCGGGTTTGGCAACCTTGTACATATGATTTGCCGAAATCAGGAATCCGGCTCCGGGCATGTTTTCCACGGCCAAGGTGGGATTGCCCGGGATATGTTTTCCCATGTGCCGAGAAATCGTACGGGAGTAGGTATCATAACCGCCGCCTGCAGATGCGCCGACTATAATGCGAATTGTTTTGCCTTTGTAAAAACTTTCCTGGGCTGGCGCCGGTGTCCAGAACGCCAGGGCCGGCAACAAAATCGCCAGATACAGAGAAGAGTGTTTCATAGTGTCTCCCGAGTTATGACGTTCGAAGCGCAACTAGGCTTGTGTGAGGACCGCCGCCGCTTGCCGCTTGTCCCGCTGTGTTCTTGTGGTTCGTTTGGGGTCTTACTTGAGTATCTCTTTTAGCTGGTTTACGATCGCCGCATCGATCTTAAAAAGCTGCGCGACAATTTTCTCCACTTCCTCGCCGGTCAGCGGCTGCGTGTCGAGCCGAGATTTCTTGGCGTCAGCGAGAAACTCCGGATCCTTCATCGTTTCTACAAACGCTTTGCGCAGTAATTGCACCCGATCCTTTGGCGTCCCCGGTCCAAGAGCATAGGGGCGAGTAATCGCGGCCGGATCGTGCCCGCCGTACTTCAAGAGCTGTTTGCTGTTGTCGTTTGGCGCGAAATCAATAGCATTGGGCACTTTCGGTAGTTCCGGATGTGCTTGGGCGTTTACCTGCAAGACCACCGAGACGTTCCCGGCATCCAGCCCTTGCCGCCAAATGGATTTGATCGATTCCCACTGCCAGCAGCCGCCGGCAACCTCGCCAGATTCGGCGGCCAATTTTACTTCGGCAGTTCCTTTATATCCCGCCACCAACTGGATTGGTAAATTCAGCGCCGCCTGCAAGAGTTTCGCGGTATTATAGGTCGTGTCTCCCGGAGCGACGCCGCCAATCTTTACGGGTGTTTTCGCGGCCCTGAGCGTATCGAAACTGGTTATGCCACTCGATTTCGCAAAGGCGCAGGCCACGTTATCCTGTGTGGGAATGCCGATGTACTCGAATTTTCGCGCATCGAACTCGATGCCGGGCTTACCGATGACCTGGTTGATGACCTGATTACCGTGAAAATTGAGAATCGTCAGGCCATCCGGTTTCGCGACATTATAGACATGGTTGGCTGCGACAAGGCTCGCCGCCCCCGTCATGTTTTCCACGACGACAGTGGGCTTACCCGGTATGTGCCGTCCCAAGTGACGCCCGATGAGACGCGAATAAGTATCGAAACCGCCCCCGGCGGAAAATCCGACGATCAGCCTGATGGATTTTCCTTCGTAGAAGGGCGAGGCCGCCTCGCCGGGAACAATCATAGCTGCGGTTAATGCAAACACTAAAATGAGACTCCTGAAAATCTTCAAGTGATTCTCCTTCCCTAGTAGCCAGATTCTCTTGCAGGCAATTAGCTACCAAAAACCAAGCTGTAGTCAACGGTCGTGGAGCATTTCCGCGCGCAACTCGTCTTCCCAAGCGCGGCTGCCATCCGCTGCCCACTGAAATCCCAGGTCGTGGATCTCATTGGGTCGGGTGAAGCTTGGGAGTTGCGCCAGTACTTCTTCCAGGATTAGTTGATTACGGCTGCGGTCGTGGGGCGGCCCGAAGGTTCGTCCCACGGGGTGATCAACAAATATTGCCCGGGGTGGGGGGACTTGGCGCATGATATCCAGCGCCGTGCCCGCTACCAAGGTGGGAATGCCCTTGGCTTCGATCGCGTGCGCAATGAGACCGACGGTCTCGTGACAGAAAGGTCAGTAGGGGACAAGCAACGCCAAATCAACTTCGAAGTTGGTCAATTCGCGAGCGATGATCGGCGCCAGCTCCTCTTCAATTTCCTTTTGGCGCCTGACGCCGCCCATCACGGATACGTGAAAGGGCGAGCGTGATCCGACGATGCCTTTTCTGGCTAACGCCGCCAGTGCGGTACGTGGGAAGACAATTTCCGGGTCCTGTTTGGGTACTCTTCCGATCCCAGAGTGATGATCGATGATGATCTCGCCAGTGCCGGGATCCGATGGCACGAGCCGATGGCTTACATCCTCGCGCGGGATGAAAGGTTTCTGGGAAGCTAAGCGCAACGCTGCGCTCGTGAGTAGTGCGACTCGTGATTGGTTTAATGGTTTTTTGACCGGACACCAGGCCGCTTTCGACGAAGCGACCAATTCCCGCGGTTCCTTGCGCGCCGAGTTCCGCGCCATTACGGCAAGGTAGTCAAATGGCATCTTCGTCCCCTTTGCATCCGCCCTGCAGCCGTAGCTTTACAGTGACTCGGTGCGCGGGTCAAACGCCCGTCTAGAAGTGTGAAACGAAGAACAGTTATGATAAGCAAATCATCGCCTATGCTAGATGTGGCTGCTAATTATCGGACCATTTGCCAGCGGATCGGCGAGGCGGCTGCGCGCGCAGGGCGCGATTCACAAGAAGTGAAACTGCTGGGAGCGGCGAAGTCTCAGAAGGCCGAGCTGCTGCGTTCTGCCATTCGTGCCGGCGTGAGGCTCCTTGGCGAAAATTATGTTCAGGAGGCGCAGGAGAAAAAGCAACAAATATGCGAAGCCGCCGAATGGCACATGATTGGCCATTTGCAACGAAACAAAGCTAAGAAGGCGGTGGAAATCTTCGATGTAATCGAGTCCCTGGACAACATAGCCCTAGCGCGGGAACTGCATAAGGAAGCGAGCAAACAGAACAAAACCATCCGCGTTTTGGTGGAGGTCAATTTCGGCGGCGAAGCCAAGAAATCTGGCGTCACTGGGGAACAGGTTAAAGATCTCTTGCGCGCGACGGAGGAGCTTGCCAATCTGAGAATTGAAGGTCTGATGGCCGTGCCGCCCTTCCGAGAGAATCCAGAGGAGGTACGGCCGTATTTCCAGCGATTGAGAGAGCTCCGGGAGCGTTTGCGCGAGTTGCGACTTGCGAATGTCGATTTGAGAGAGCTTTCGATGGGTATGACTCATGATTATACCGTCGCCGTGGAGGAAGGCGCGACGATCGTGCGTATCGGCACGGCGCTCTTCGGACCGCGAGTATAAAGACTTGAAACTCGAG
>DATACQ010000379.1:0-2690 GCA_036258955.1 Binatia bacterium | reverse complement strand
GATTTGGTGAAGATTTTTCCCGCTGATCTAGTCGGAGGCCCGAATTTTATCAGACAGATGCAAGGGCCGTTTCCTGAGGTTCGATATATGGTCTCAGGCGGGGTGAATCTTGAAAACGTCCAAGAGTATGCTCGCGCCGGTGTGACGGGTATTTGCCTGGGCAGCGCTTACCTCGGGGCGCTCTTGAGCGAACAGGGTGAGAAAGAGTTCGTCACGGAAATTCATAAATTCACGAAACTTGTGGCAGATGCGCAGAACCAGAAGCCCGCGGGTCCAAAGAAAAGAATATGAGCAACCTTCATTTGACCTTGGCCTGTGAAGATTACGATCGGATGCGTCCGGTAAAGGACGGGATCGTAAAGGCGGAGGGGATCGATCTCAATTATCTCGTCATGCCCGTGGAAGAGATCTTTTGGCGCATGATGAAATACGAGGAGTTCGATGCTTCGGAGCTTTCGATGGGAGCCTTCCTGACGGCCGCTTCGCGCGGGCGCCGGCCCTTTATCGCCATACCGGTGTTCCCCTCGCGCACGTTTCGCCATCGTTGTATCTTCGTGAATACCGATTCACGCATAACAAGCGTTCAGGATCTGCGCGGCCGGCGTATGGGCGTGCCGGAATATAGTATGACCGCCGCCGTTTGGCTGCGCGGGATGTTCGAGCATGACTACGGGGTTCGGCCCAAGGATATTCACTGGGTTCAAGCGGGCGAGGAGCATCCCGGTCGCAAGGACCGAGTCGATTTCGAGATGCCCAGCGGTGTGAGCATGGAGAGCCGCCCGGATACAACTCTCAATGCTATGATCGAGAGCGGCGAAATCGACGCGATGATGTCGCCGCGCATGCCTACTTGCTTTCTCGAAGGTTCATCCAAAGTACGGCGCCTGTTTCCGGATTACCGAAGGGCCGAAGTGGAGTATTTCAGAAGCACCGGGCTGTTCCCGATCATGCACGTCATGGTCATCAAACGTTCGATTTACGAAAGAGAGCCTTGGGTCGCCCAGACGTTGTACAAAGCTTTTTGCGCGGCCAAAGAGATCTGCATGCGCGAGCTTTACGACACGAATATTCTCCGCGTCAGCCTGCCATGGACTTCGGCTGAGTTCGAAGAAACCCGTGATCTGATGACAACCGACTACTGGCCCTATGGAGTGGCAGCGAATCGCAAAAATCTCGAAACGCTGTACGGCTATCTATTGGAGCAGGAACTAATCAAGGAGCGGCTCAATTTAGATGAGCTGTTCGCAAAAGAAACCGTCGAGGCGTTTAAGATCTAAAGCTTAACCGCAAAAGAACGCAAAAGCGGCATCAAGTAGAACTACCGTTGAATTTTTCGCGCTTGCGCAAATCCTGGCCCTTAACGTCCCTGAAGAGTTTTTCTCGCCAAGTCGCCCGAGGGCAAAGTAGGGATAGGTCGCGACCTGTCCCTACCGGTGCCGTTGCGCCCCTTTGACGTTGCTCAGGACACTCTTTGCCCGAGAAATTGCGCTTCTTTGGTGGCTTTTGCGGTCTTCGAGTTCTTTGCGGTTATTCTTCTCTCCTGCTGAAATTCTTACCGGTAGTCCCGCATGCCCCAAGGTGTAAAGACCATAATTTGAGTAGGCGGCGGGAGCGCGGACTTGCTGAAGGCTTGCCTAAAAGTCGATAGGTACTTATGCGGAAAGCCCTTCACGAACATGTCTAAAAGAAGCGTGTTTTCCCTATAGTGCATGGGGATGGCAACTTTCGGCTTCAACTGTTGTATAACCTCGCGCGCGGTGTCCGGCGGCATCGTGAAGGTGCCGCCGATCGGAATCATCGCGATGTCGACCTTGCCAAACGCTTTGACCTGTTCCTCGGTCAGCTTGTGCGCGAGATCGCCGAGATGCGCGATGCATAGCACGCCGAGGTCGAAGACAAACGCCGCGCCTTTGAGGGCATTGCCGAACTGCTGCTGATAAACCGGAACGCTGTAGATTAACACGTCACCCACCGTCGTGCTGATCTTGTTCCACTCCGCGCCGTAATTGCCCAAACCGCGGAGAATCACCGGTTTGCCCTCAGCAAGCTCAACGTAGTTGTGATTGGGATGCTCGCGTCCAACGGTGATGGCGTGCGGCGCTACTTTGGGGGTCGGATAAAAGCCCGGCGCTACCGGATCAGTGACGATGCGCGTCCCTTTGCTTGAGGTGATCTGGAAAAAATTGTGGCCGAAAAATTCCACCGTTGCGTCCGGTTGCCCAGCGTAGGCGGGGGGAACGATGCCGCGGGCGACGTCGAGCTCGCGGCACGCGGGGCGCGCCGGAGCCGCGCCGAGAAACGATAGCAGGAGGATGCCGATGACTAGGCCAACTTTCATACGAACGCCATTCGCAATCCGATCCCTCGATAACTCTGTGCGCAGCGCAAATATCTTTGTAATCAGTTAGAAGACAATGGACTACTCGCGGGACTACTCGCGCCAGGTCGCCAGGGCGCCAAGTTTCCGATCCTAGTCCGCATTCACCTTCGCGCGTTTGCGCGAGGTATTCCGCCTGTTTTTGCCATCGTTGCCCCTCTAGGAGACTCGTACTTTAAACTGGTCGGCCTTAAAAAAATCGGCGACGTATTCGGAACTGGGTTGTTTTATCAGATTCTCTGCGGTGTCTACCTGTTCGAAACGGCCTTGGCGCATCACCGCGATGCGATCCGCGAGCGCGATGCCGTCTGCC
>DATACQ010000378.1:0-2115 GCA_036258955.1 Binatia bacterium | reverse complement strand
AGGCGCGATCGTGACTACGACCGCGACTACTATTATCGCGACTGACAAGATCGAGCTATTTGCCGGGCAAGAGCGCGCCTGATAAGAGGGTCCCAGTGGTAAGCACGCCCCCTGGATAGCGCCTCGTCAGCTTAACCGCCGTAAAGGGACGATCGGCCAGGCAACGACTTCTTGGTATCGTGCAAAATGGCATAGAGGCTTGTCTGTTGCCAGGTCGATGCCGAGCGGTTGTGTCATCGTGTTGGTGTGCAACTCAACCTCCGCCGGCTGCAGCGGCCACGGACGATGATGGATTTCGCCATAAACGATTTCTCCGTTGTCTATGGCGCCGTAGAGAGAGTATCTCTCGGTAAGCCAGTGGTCGAGGGTCTGCGGAGCAGCCTGATAAACAGCACCGACCGGTTTATAGGACGCCGCGAACTCAGCGGGTTGTGTTTTTTTATGCACGCGGGAGCTTTGGTAGTGGATCGCGTTGCCGCGTAGGTCTATGGGAATTCGTGCATTGTAATATGGCAGACCGAACCAGCGCGCAACTCTGACTGCAAGCCAATTCGCGGCGTCCAGGCTGAAGAACCAAACACCGCTCCTGCCCCGGGAGTTTACGTATGTTCGGACGTTTAACTCGGCGAACGCAAGCGGTAGCGGAACATAACGGGGTCGAACACCGGTCATGTAAAACGGCACAATACCAATCCAGGACCAGCCGTCGAAAGTTTCCAGCTCGACCTGCGCTGGAATCAACGGGCGAAGTATGTCCGGGCGAACCGGCCAGTGAAGGAATAGTAGATCGTGCCAGCGCATCGACATGACCCAGGGGGTCTGTGGCAGTGGCCATGGACGGTGAGATGTTTGCTCTGTGACAGGTTGAACGCTCATACCACACCCCGTCGGCAAGGTGACTGCCGTAGCTGCTAAAATGCCAAGTTTTATAACCGCCCGTCTGGTCACGATGCCCTACTCACTGACCTCAACGGCTCTCCAAAGCCTTTCCAGCCGCGCCCAAACTTCATCCGCAATCTGCGTGCTTAACGGAGAAAGCAAATCATTTACCCGGGTTTTGACAAGCGTGTGGCACTTGGAGCGACCCTCTTGAATCAAGCTGTCGAAGCGCGATTGCCATAACGCCATCCGCACGACTGCTCCAGGCAATTTGATATTCTCGATCTGCTCGGCAAGTTTCTCGCGACCCAACCACCATGCTCCAGCTCCCATGATCAATCCGGCGATTGCGCCGATCAAAAACCCTACGGGTCCCGTCGTCCCGAAAAGTGCGACGATAATCGCCACCTCTAGACTCTCTCCGAAACCTCCGGCAATGGTCCCGAAGGCGACCGCCAACGAGGCTGAAATAGCCAAGCTGATGGAGTCGGTGAAGCTCTCGCCTAACCGTGGCATAGAATGGTCGAATTCGTGTTTGGGCAAGACCTCCAGCTCGTTAAGAAAATTTTGTGTCACCTCGGGGGCGATCCTAAAATCCTGTTGCACGGCCCTTATGATGCGTTCCACGCCTGTAGTCAGCGATGCTTCCAAATTCTTGATGGCAGCGGCTGCGTGAACGCTTATCTCGTCCGTGAATTCATCGCACCGTTTGCGCATCCGGTCTCTAAGCTCGCTAATTTTTCCCCCGCTTTCTCTGAACTGCGCCAGTTCCAGCGCGATGCCGCCGTCGTAAAGGCGGCTGCACACGAAATTTGCCATGACGTCGGAACATTGCCGAATCGTAATCTCGACTTCGCGGGCCAACAGGGCGCCGAGCTGCGGCCGAATCAGACTCGAGAAGTAATCATCGAAGTCGATCTGTAGGTTGTGGCCGGCGCGTCCGGCTTTAATCCACTGGAAACCGGCAAGCAGCGCGCGAGGCACCATGATCAGCACAAGCGCGGTCAATGCGAACAAGTGAATCCAGGAGGCTGCCGGATCACCCGTCGGCCCCATGAGCCGGCCAATATCGACATCGGCTCGCAGATCTCGTCCGGCAAGCCGCGAGATAAAACCGGCCGGCGCGAAAATAATATTGACTAACCTCGCCACCGTGGTTTCATCGGTAATAAAAGTGCTGGTCCAGATGACTTCGTACTTCAAGAACACGCCTCTAATGTACATGCCCAGGATGGC
>DATACQ010000377.1:0-1883 GCA_036258955.1 Binatia bacterium | reverse complement strand
GTTTCAGGTTTCGAGTTTCAGGTTTCGAGTTTCAGGTTTCGAGTTTTGCCTAGGAGAAGTATTGCAATTTCTTGTGGCTCGGTGTGATTTAATTGGACTATTACTTCTTGCCTATGGCCTGTGAGCTTAAGCATGCATTGCGCGTTGTGCTACATTCCACATCGCAACTTGTTCATGGAGAGACTAGATGAACCAGGATGCACCGCCGACAGATTTTGAGGAGCCGCAGGGCTTTCTTTCGCTCGCCAAGAACGTCGGCATCAAAGACAGTAGCCTCGATTTGACGGTCATTTATTCCACTGCCCGAGCGAGAGCGGCGGCGCTGTTCACCCGCAACCGATTTCCCGGCGCGCCGGTGATCGTAGGGAAAAAACATATCGCCAATGGTTTTGCTCAGGCGCTCGTGATCAATAGCAAAAACGCGAATGTCGCAATGGGACAGGAAGGAATCAACAAGGCCATAGAAACGTGCCAAATGGTAGCCCAGGAGTTGAACATCGATCCGTACGATGTTCTGCCGTTTTCCACCGGTGTGATCGGCCGCCCGCTGCCGTTAGACAAAATCGCCGCAGGCCTCCGTGGGATCAAGGACGAGTTAAAACCGGGCAACCTCAAGCGCGCAGCCGAAGCGATTATGACCACCGACATGTATCCAAAATACATCTCCTGCCGGGCCGGCCCAGCAGTGATCACCGGCATCGCCAAAGGCGCGGGCATGATCGAGCCGAACATGGCAACGATGCTCGTGTATCTTATGTCGGACGCCGAGTTGCCCAAAGCTGCATTGCGGCCGATGTTACGGAGAGTCGTGAACCTGACTTTCAATTGCATGAGCATCGACACCGACACAAGCACAAGCGATACTGTCGTGCTGATGGCTAATGGTCTTGCCGGCAAAGTGAGCCTTAGGGAATTTGAAAAAGGACTCTTTGCAGTCTGTGAGTACCTTACGCGAGAAATCGCCCGAAACGGCGAGGGCGTCACGAAATTGATCACGGTGGATGTTGATGGAGCGAAGACAAATTCGCAGGCGAAGAACATTGGCAAGCTGGTGGTGAACTCGCCGTTGGTCAAGACTGCTGTTTATGGTTCCGATCCCAATTGGGGTCGCGTGATCATGGCGGTCGGCAAGAGCTTCGACCCGAGTATTCAACCCGGAAAGGTCAGCGTCCGCTTTGGAGAGACGGCCGTTTTCAAAAAGGGCGCGCCGGTAAACTGCGATCTCGAGGCTCTACGCACCTATCTCAGCCAAAAAGAAGTCTCCATCACTGTTAATCTCGGCATCGGCAAAGCAGCGGCCCGGGTGTGGGGCTGTGATCTGACAGAGGGGTACATCAAAGAGAACGCGTATTACACAACGTAAAGACTCGAAGTAAACAAGCCAAGTAAGCAAGCGAAGTAAACACGAGCTTTACAGAAATCCGATAAATATAAGCGCTCGGCAAAGAGCTTGTTTTGTCATTCCCGCGCAGGTAGCAACCAGTTCTATACCTGCGACCCCGCTTCGCCGGGTTGACATGCTGCTCGTCCCCGACTCTTGCAGTTTGCTTCCGCGTTGTCAGATGTCATGAGGGCACGGTCAATGGAAAAAAGATCGTCCAACTTTCTTGTCAAGGGCGGCCGCCTCATCGATCGCGCCAAGGGCACAGACGGTGTACTCGATATCCATGTGGAAAACGGACGGATAAGGGCAGTGGCGCCAAATCTCGCACCGGGGGACGGCACCATCATCGAGGCCAAGGGTCTTATCATCACGCCGGGATTAATCGACGTTCACCTGCATCTGATGAAGGGTCTCGGCGTCTTCGGCGCGGACCCCGACATCTTCGGCGTGGGTTCCGGTGTTACGACGGTAGTCGATGCCGGTAGCGCGGGCCATACGC
>DATACQ010000376.1:0-4190 GCA_036258955.1 Binatia bacterium | reverse complement strand
GCATCAATAAAACTAGTTGCCTAAGCGGATTCCCGTGGCGGAAAAAGACAGACGGCGAGTTCCGCCGACCCCGGCAAGAGAGTAAGCAAAAACACAACCACCTTAATTCGTCCGAACTTCTCTCAGCCAAGCCTTCGACGGCAATGGCTAGAGCAGCAGCAAGTTGAATGCCGTGAAGATCCTAAGAACTAGAGGGGTGAATGCGAAGAGTTTTTTTGGAGTGCAGAGAAATCAGCTGAAGGAGTTATACCTATGCGCGCCCGCGGAGTAGGAGATTTTGCGACAATCGCCGGCTTTGTTCAACGCCGCTATCGTGCCGTAAACGAGTAACTCCGCACAGTGCCGTCTTTGTTAAAAAGAACATGAAGCTCCTTGAAGTCGCGCAACTGGAGGAGCTGATAGTACTGATACGAATAGGTCCAAGTCTCAAGCCCGTTTTCAAGCCCGCGGCGGACGGGCTCGCCAAAGGTGGTAAAAATATCATCACGCGTACTGAGATTGGCTTGAATGTTTCGCACGGGCGCTGTCGCGAAGTCTCGGCCGACCGCCATGCAACCGGCGAGTGCCAGGCACAAGATGCACAAAAGCTTTCTCACGACATCAAATCTCGCGCCGTCCTTCAAGCGCTTTGCCGAGGGTAACGGCGTCGGTGTATTCGAGATCACCGCCCATAGGCAGACCACGGGCAATGCGGGTCACTGCCACACCCAAGGGTCTTATCACCTTGGATAAATAAAGCGCCGTCGCTTCGCCGTCCATCGTAGGATTGGTGGCGACGATGACCTCACGTACCGAGTGATCGCCCAAGCGGTCAATCAATTCTTTGATGCGCAATGCGTCCGGACCGACGCCATCGAGCGGCGATATCGTGCCGTGAAGCACGTGATAGAGCCCTTTGTACTCTTGGGATTTTTCAACGGCAATTAAATCCGCCGGCTCTTCCACCACGCATATTTTGTCCTGTTCGCGCTCGCCATCTCGACAAATGGCGCACAGCGATGTTTCACCCGTGGCCGGATCGACCTCACTGAAACCAAAACAGCGCCGGCACAAGCCCATTTCACGGCGAAGTTTTCCAATGCTTTCAGAAAGAGCAAAAACATCTTCTTTTCTACCCTTCAGCATGTGAAAGGCCAGGCGAGCCGCGGTCTTTTCGCCAATACCAGGCAGCTTCGAGAGCTCTTGGACGAGACGCGCCAGCGGCCCCGGATACCCGCTCATCTTGGCTCCTCGTCGCTCGGCGAATGCGAAGTTATCGCTGTCATGCACACAGTCCCAACACGAACCCCTTAGGGCATCAGTCCCGGAATTTTGAAACCGCCGGTAATCTTGCTCATTTCCGTGGACACCATCTCGCGAGCCTTGCGCATGCCGTCGTTGACGGCCGCCAGAAGTAGATCTTCAAGCATCTCCTTTTCCTGAACGCTGACAACCGACGCTTCAATTTTGACGGCGGTAAGGTTGAACTGTCCATTGACGGTGACCCGCACCATGCCGCCACCCGCCGATCCTTCTACGGTTTTTTGCCCCAGCTCTTCCTGGATTTTCGCGATTCTCCCTTGCATCTCTTGAGCCTGCTTGAGCAAATCGCTCATACCGCCTATTCCTTGAGCCATAGTCCCTCCTTAGTGGGCTGGATGCCCGCTCACCCTTCCCCGGCATCGCGGCGTACTGAACGCACCGTGCCGCCGAGAATCCGAACCGCCTCATTGACCATCTGGCTGCGCTCCGGAGCCACTGAGGCGCCACCCGGCGCTTGTTCCTCCGTCGCAAGCCTTTCCGCAATCAATTTCACTTCAATATTGGTTTCTGCGGAAAAGAAATTTTTGGCGATAGTTTTGAGTGCCGCGAAATTTTCCGGATCCTGCAAGAAGCTCAGCTCGTGCCGCTCAGCCACGCCGATGGATAAGCGTCCAGGGAGCAGTTCAAGCACCTTCGCCTGGTCCAGGTGAGAGGCTAAGAATTTCTTTTCCTTCCGCACCAGCAAGACAAAATCGCGCCACGTTTTCTCTTTGTCACCACTGACAAAAGCAGGTGGAGCGGAGAGTTCTTGATGGATTCGCTGCGTCGTCACTGTCCCGGTTGCGGGCGCTGTCTTTGTGCTTGGCTCGGAAGATGTGGCGCGGCCGGCGAGTTTTTGCTCCAGCCGTTCCAAACGCTCCACCAAGTCGTTGACCGGCAGCGTCTGCGGCAGAGTTGCCAGCCTGACCATAACGGCTTCGAGAGCAAATCTTGGGTTGGCTGAACGCGCCACTTCCTCGTCGCCGGCCGCCATGAAATCGAAATAGTCCATCAGCGTTTCCACCGAGAGGTCCATGGCTTGGCCTTTCAGATCGCCAATCTCCTGGTCGGGAAGATCGAGCAAGTCGGCGATGTCAACGCCGGAATTCTTCTCGGCAAGTCGACTCACCAACAGATTACGAAAGTGCTCGACCAGATCCCGCGATAAACGGCAGAAATCGCGCCCTGCCGATGCTAGGAGCGACAGCAACTGCAAACAGCGTGCGGCATTGCCCGCGATAACTGCGGATGAGAGATCGTACAGCGCGCCGCGCTCGGAAAGACCAAGCATCTCTTGCAGTGACTGCTCGTTGACATTGAAGGTTGCGCCTGCGCTCGCCAGCACTTGTTCTAAAAGCGACTGCGCGTCGCGCATGCTGCCATCCGCTTCTCGCGCCAACAGCACCAACGCGCCATCCGTGATGGTCAACCCTTCCTCTTTGGCGATGTGGCCCAGCCGTTCCACAATTTCCCGCAGCGCAATGCGGCGAAAATCATAACGCTGGCAGCGCGAGAGAATTGTCTCCGGAAGACGCTGCGGGTCGGTGGTCGCGAGAATGAATTTTACCGAGGGCGGCGGCTCTTCCAGAGTTTTCAGCAGCGCGTTAAAAGCCTCCTTGGTAACCTGATGCACTTCGTCGATGATATAGATCTTGAAACGGCAATTGGCGGGCTGGTAGCGGACGTTTTCAATAATCTGGCGAACTTCGTCGATGCCGCGATTCGACGCGCCGTCGATCTCAAAAACATCAATGCACTTGCCATTGGTGATTTCTTCGCAGCGGCTGCATTGGTTACATGGCGTCGCCGTCGGGCCCTCTTCACAATTGAGCGCTTTGGCGAGAATGCGCGCCGCGGTGGTTTTGCCCACGCCGCGCACTCCGGTGAAAAGGTAAGCGTGAGCGATGCGGTTCGTTCGGATGGCGTTTTGCAGGCTCCGGGTAATATGCCCCTGCCCCGCCACGTCTTCAAAGCTTTGCGGACGCCACTTTCGCGCGACTACTAAATAAGACATTTTCCCTTCGGAATCTTAAATCTCAGATGTCAGATTGCAAATTTGAAATTTGCGATCTGAGATGCCGAGCAGAGCGAGGTCGGGATGCCCATTGCTGACAGCCAGGCTACCCCGTGGCACAGGGGTGCTTCCGTTACCGCTGCTTCCTTCCGGACCTGACGGGGTTCACGGTTCCGCCTTGCACGGGACCTAACTATCAGCAATCGACATCCCGTTCGACAGGCTGAGGCCGTCCTTGCAGCGCCGCGTGGCGGAGAGGGAGGGATTCGAACCCTCGGTACCCTTATTAGGGGTACACACGATTTCCAGTCGTGCACCTTCAACCACTCGGTCACCTCTCCTGCTTGGAAATTCAAGAACTTGCGTGGAGCGCGCGGGCCTATGATCGGTCAATCTCTTCAAAATGTCTCCATGGGCCTAGCCGATGCCGATGCATACAAGGATTACCACGAGGAGACGCGAATTTCCAACGATTTGGCGAGTAAGTGATTAGGAGGAAGTGATTTCCGATGATGTCAACAGGCGAACAGCGGATGAGTCCTGAAGTGCCCAACATTTACCAGGCGAATAGAAAGGCCGCTCGGTGAAGCGGATTAGCGACCCTGGCGTAGTGCAGTGGCGATCGCAAATCGAATCCGTTTCGTCAGCTCTTCATCGTCCATCACGTGTGTCTGCCGTACAGTCATTGCGAGACCCGCTCTCAATCCATCTGTCATTCTTTCAATCCGCACAAAGTTGGGTAGATCGTAACGCGTATGAAGCACCCGCCATTTATCCGCGAGACCCATGTTTGCCAAGAGTCGCGTTACCAACACTTTTTGAGGTTGTTCAGGCATGTGCGAACAATAGTCGAGAAGCGAGCAGGAAAACAATGGCTAACGAAATTAAAAGTCCG
>DATACQ010000375.1:0-4671 GCA_036258955.1 Binatia bacterium | reverse complement strand
CATGATTGCAGCAATGGTTCGGTAACCGTGAGCATGCGCGAGCGGCGCTTCTGCCGTCTCCGCCTTCGCCCAAACACCTGGGTTTGTTTCGCGGACCATCTTTTCGCAGAAATCGACGCCGACGAGGTTCTCCTGAAAAATGTTGTGGTCGAACATGAACTCCGCCGCCTCGCCGAGATTGATAATCCAATCTGCGATAGGCGGCGGTTTGACCCCGTAGGCCATGTTTTGGGCGTAAACGGAGCAGGTCGCGTGATTGTCACCGCAGATGCCGCAGATCCGGCTGCTGATAAAATGCGCGTCGCGCGGGTCTTTGCCTTTCATAAAGACGCTATACCCGCGAAAAATCGATGACGTGCTGTGACACTGGATAACCTTGCGGTGACCAAAGTCGATCTTCGTGTGGATGCCAAGGCTACCGATGACTCTGGTGATCGGATCCCAGGCCATTTCGACGATTCCTGTTTTCTCATCCTCGCTACCCGCCATATAAATCCTGCTCCTAAAATCCGGCCCATTTATACCTGGGCTGTTGCTCCAACAAGCGCATACTGGGTGTCGTCAACGTTGATGATTTTGCGCCAGGTTAATCAGCTAAAGTCGAGACTATGTGTTTACGGGAAATGAGAGGGTGAAGGTGGTGCCCTTCCCCGGTTCGCTGTGGTACGAGATCGTTCCTTGATGGGCGGAAACTATTTGCCGCACGATCGCCAGCCCCAGGCCTGTCCCGCGCGCTTTCGTGGTTTTAAAAAGTTGAAAAATATCGAAATCATCGGGAATGCCTACGCCTGTGTCAGAAACTTCTAGCGACGCCAACCCGTCAGAATACCGGCAGCGTATGGTTAAACTCCCGCCGCCTGGCATCGCTTCCACAGCGTTGTTGCAAAGATTCAGCAGCGCCTGCTTCAGCTTCCGCGGGTCCGCCATTACCGGCGGCAAGTTCATTGGACAGTCCAGCTGCGCCCCGATTCGCAAGCTTACATACTTCGCCGACTGCGAAGCGAGAAGTTCCTTGGCGACGTTCGCGAGTTCGACGGCCTGTAGCTCGAGCTGCTGCGGTTGCTGTGGCCGCGCCAGCGAACGGAAGTCACTCAGCAAAGAACCGAGGCTATCAATTTCTTTAAGCGCCAGATCGACGGTTTCGTTTACCATAGCGTCGTCACATTTACCCCGGAGCTGTAGTTGTAAAAATTGCAACGACGCTGATATGCCATTCAAGGGGTTGCCAATCTCATGCGCAAAAGCGGCGGCCGTCGTGCCCATCGCCGCCAGGCGTTCGGCCTCCTGGAGTTTTTCTCGAATCGCCCTTTGTTCGCTCATATCACGGGTCAGCTTAGCAAAGCCCTGGAATTGGCCGGCGCTGTCCCTCAGCGCGGTAATTAGCACGTTGGCCCAAAATTTTGATCCATTCTTTCGCCGCCGCCAACCCTCCGTTTCAAAGCGGCCCTTGCTTCTTGCGATCCTCAGGCTCTGTTCAGGAACGCCTCTCCGAACATCTTGTTCCAAATAAAAGTGAGAGAAGTGCTTGCCGATGATTTCCTCTGCGCTATATCCCTTAAGGCGCTCAGCTCCTTGGTTCCAGCTAACCACATAACCATCCCCATCCAGCATAAAGAGACCGTAATCTTTAACGCCGTCGACGAGCAGGCGGAATCTTTCTTCGCTTTCCCGTAGGCTCTTCTGGGCTGCTTCACGTTCAGCAATCTGCGATTTGAGCCTCGCATTGGCGGCTTCCAGTTGAGCAGCGCGGCTTCTTAAATCTTCGTGAGCCTTTTCCAAGCGCAGCTGTGTTTCCCTAAGCTCCGTAATATCGACCGCCAGACCATGAATAAACCAGGGTTTTCCCTGCTCGTCGCGCACCATTTTGGCGTGACACTGCAACCACACGACGTGTCCATCCCGAGCAAGAACCCGGTACACGGAACTTAACGGGGCGCCTGACACAAGCATTCCCGCTGCCTCGGAGCTCCACCGTTCCTTGTCTTCCGGATGAATCTGTCGGTACCAACGCACCGGATCATCCAGCCACTCCGTTTGCGAGTAACCGAGGACCGCCTCTATATGGGGGCTGACATAGGCTTCACTGATGCCTCCATCCAGCGCAGCCATGAAGATGACGGCCGGGATTTGCTCGACTAACGTCTGGTATCGCGTCCCTAGGATCGGCAGCGGGGCGCGAAAGGAGCTATTTGCGGTGCCGCGTTTTAAGAAGCCAGCTGCCAAATCACTAGCGGTGGGATTGTGTTCGAAGACGCCGGCGAGACCCTTTAGAACCGCTTCTGCCTCATTGGCGGCCATCGATGTGAGATGAGAGAAGAGGTTTTTTTCCATCTTACTAACACCTCTGATCCGTCATCGCGTGCAACGCTAGTGACTGTTTTTGGGAATACCGACGGGCTCGTTTTGCGGAGGACGCCGCCATTCGGGCTCTTTATTGAGAGATGCTTGCGTAAATCGCCGCAATGCGCGGACAGCCGCGCCATACCCCGAAACGGCGGCCGAAGATAGGAGTGACCCGGGCGGCTGATTCATGAACGGCATAAACTTATCCGGAAAACCGGGCATGGTGCAGCCGATGCAGATGCCTCCCACGTTTGGACACCCCCCTATTCCGCCCATCCAGCCGCGCTTTCCGACGTTACATTGCACCACAGGACCCCAGCAGCCCTGCTTTACGATGCAGGAGACAGAACTATAGTCCTCGGCAAAGACCCCTTCCTCGTAGTAGCCGCCGCGGTCGCAACCTTCATGGACCGTGGCCGCAAAAAGCCAGGTTGGCCGCAAGGCTTCATCCAAAGGGATCATGGGCGCCTTGCCGGCGGCTTGTTGAAGTAGATAGAGCAAAGTTTCCATAAAGTTGTCGGGTTGAACCGGACATCCCGGCACGCAAACTATGGGAATGCCTGACTGCGATTTCCACTGCCACCCCAAGTAGTCTGGCAGGCCCATACAGCCGGTAGGATTTCCTTCGATCGCATGGACGCCGCCATAGGTCGCGCACGTACCGGCGGCGAGAACCGCCCATGCGTTGGGCGCCAATCGCTCAATCCATTCGCATGATGTGATCGGTTGGCCAGTTTTTTTGTCGGTACCGAATCCCGCCCAGTAACCTTCTGTTTTATTGTTTTCATTCGGGATCGACCCCTCAACGACGAGTATGAACGGGTGAACCTTGCCCTCGGCGGCAAGATCGAAGCGCCCCATAAAGTCCTCTCCGGTCTGATACGCCAATAGGGGATGGTGAAAATTGACCTTCGGAATACCCGGGATCCCCCCGAGGAGCATATCTTCAAGACTGGGCTGCGTTGCCCCCGTCATCGCAATCGAATCGCCATCACATCCGAGACCGGCTGTGACCCAGAGAATGTCAATCTCAGTGATCGGCTGCAAAACGCTTTGCGCTTCCAGGTCAGGAGCTACGTCGGTCATTCTAATTGAGAAAAACCTTTCTTTCTCAAACTACATATCATAACGAGCAAATACTAATTTGGCGCTAAAGTAAAGATCAAGAAGTGCAGCTATTGCAGAACTACGCATTGTGCGGTAGATGAGTGGGTCGCCTATACCTTAGCGCCGCGAGCGTGATGCGTGAAGGGCATACTTTATCGCAACTACCATCTGGTGGGACTAGGCCGGCTGAATGAAAGAACCGGATATTGGGTGCCTATAGCACGCGTCTTGTGGCATGAGGCAGGCCAGGAAAGAAAAATTGAACTCGATGGTCCACCGACTCGCTTTCGGACAAGAGCGGAAGCGGAAGATCATGCGCTCGTAATGGGTAAAGATTGGATTGACAATAAAAATCCGGTTCCTTAATTCTCATCGACCTGCCCCGAAAAATCAAAGAGATAAAGAATTACACGAGCGGTAAGATTTAGCGACCCTACTTCCGCGGCGGTGGCCCTCCAATTCACTACATCGCAGCTATCCCTCCTTGGCATACGTCTTGCGCGGTAAAGGCATTTAGAAATCGGGATTAGTTCTAATCCGCGACGGAGGAAATCATGAAACAGAAACAAAAATTAGTGACAGTGACTATTTTATCGGCGGCTGTCGGTTTGGGGGCCGAATCGCTTTTCGCGCAAACCGCTCCTGGAGCTGGCCTCTCGGGACCGGCTAATCCCAACCAGCCCGTGCCTAACGCCCAACAGCCCGGTCCTACGTTCCCAGAACCGGGACTGACGGTCCCACAGGAGGGACAGCGAAAAACGCCCGCACAACCCGCACCGGGCCTACCTCAGAGTAAGCCCCTGCCTGGACAACCAACACCCGGTTCTCCACAGACTGAAACAATTCCCGGCCAGACGGCCCCTCTTCCGGGGCAGCCCGGAACGATTCCCGAGAGATTGGAGCAACCGGGCGCAACAAATCGTCTCGACCGGCCGGGCACTTCTCCCGAAAAGCAGTCACCAGGGACGGGAGCACGCTTGGAAGGAGAACGGCGTTCAGTAACACCACCGCCGCCACGGAGCACTGTCCCTACCCCCGGTGAAACCGGCGTCGCCCCCGGCTCCGGCACTTCTATCCCTGGGTCTGGCACTTCTAGTCGATGAAGCCTGGCCAGCAGAAACGGTCTGACTCTCGAATTGCTTGTTTCTGAGAGCGTAAGAGACTTCGACGGTGGATTCTCCGAGTCCCACGGACAAGGTGATGACTCGAAGTCTCTTACTG
>DATACQ010000374.1:0-4680 GCA_036258955.1 Binatia bacterium | reverse complement strand
GTGCGACAGAACCGGACTGGTGATCTGTGGGCCGAACTGCATGGGCTCGTATTCGGTGGCCGAAGGCTTGTGGACATTTCCTACGGTGACTCCATTGCTTAAAAAAGGACCGGTAGGTCTGGTGTTTCAGAGCGGCGGATCGCTGGGCAATTGGATCAAGGGCGCTACCGAGCGCGGCATTGGCTTTAGCTACGCAGTGTCCAGCGGCAACGAGATCAGTCTCGATCTGGTGGATTATCTGTCGTTCCTGGTTGACGATCCGCAAACCAGGGTCATCACACTGATGGTCGAAGGCATCCGCCGGCCCAATGAATTTATGGCCGTTGCCGAGCAGGCGCTCGCCAAAGGCAAACCGATCCTTGTGGTCAAGCTCGGCCGCTCCGAAATGGGCAAGCGCCAGGCGATCTCTCACACCGGCGCCTTGGCTGGGGCGGATGAAGTGTTTGATGCTGTTTGCCAACGCCTGGGTTTGATTCGCTGTCCAACCCTCGAAGATATGACCGAGATGACACTCGCGTTCATGCCCGGGCGGTTCCCGAAGGGCAGCCGCGCCGCGATCGTGGTGAATTCCGGCGGCATGAAAGGGTTGATTTGCGATCACTGCGATGAGTTGAACACCAACCTTGCACAACTGAGTGACAAGACCAAAGAAGCGGTGCGACCGCTGATCCCGCCGGAGCTGGCAGTGGAGAACCCGCTCGAATGCGGTGTCGCGGGTTTTGGTGATGAGCAAGGATTTATCAACATCGTCAGACTCCACGCCGAGGACGAGGGCGTCGATCTCCTGGCGATTCACGGCGAGTTGCCGCGCGGTCAACAGAGAAGCGCTGGATTGTTCAAAAGTCTTGCCGACGCGACAGACAAGCCCGTGCTTGCTTTCGGCCGCTCGACCTATAGTTGTTTGGAAGAAAGCCGAACGTACCAGGAAGAAGCGGGCTTGCCGTTCCTGCAAGGCATTAAGCCCACGCTGCGCGCGCTGGCGGGTCTAGGCGCCTATGGTGAAAGAAGGCTCCGCGGCGTGCCGGCGCTCGCTCCTGCAAGCGGCGATTCGGCAGACCTCGAGGGAGAGAAGCTCCATACGCTTCTCCAGCGTCATGGGATCGCTCTACCCAAACAGGCGATGGTTGCGAACGCCAGCGATGCGGGCGCCAGAGCAAAAGAGATCGGTTTCCCAGTGGCATTGAAGCTCGTCTCGCCGGACATCGTGCACAAGACGGAATCCGGCGCGGTCGTGCTTGGTTTGAAGAGCGCAGAAGAGGTCGCTGCCGAAGGACAAAAACTTCTTTCCAAGACCCTTGGCAAAGGACAGTTGCTGATCCAGCAGATGGTTGAAGGGACCGAGGTGTTGGTGGGAGCCCGAACCGATCCGCAGTACGGGCCGTTTTTAATGGTGGGCCTCGGCGGCATCTTCGTTGAAGTGTTGAAGGACATTTCCATCCGCTTGCTCCCGGTGGACGAAAGCGAAGCCCGACAGATGCTTCAGCAGCTGCGCGGCTACAAAGTTCTGCAAGGCGTGCGCGGGAAGGGGCCCCGGGACGTAGAGGCATTGATCAAAGCGATTGTGGGTCTCGCTGAGATCTTCGCCGCGCATAGAAATCATCTTTCAGACCTGGAGATTAATCCGTTAATCGTGGGCGCCAAAGGCGCAGGCGCGGCTGCCGTGGATGTTCGGCTGGTGCGTAAGTAAGAACGATCCGCCTTGAAAGTCGAATTCGCGGTTCGCCAGTGTGTTGTTTGCCCGAGCTCGGTGTAGAAAGCGCTTTAAACAACTTGAACGTTTGAGTTTCTTTATTGTCCCGTTACCAAACGGTTCGATAACTCGTCCCTGTCGTCCGTCGCACGCGGGAAGTGCTCTGCGAGAATCGCGCCGCAGCGTCCGATGGCTTTACAAAAACCCTCGCACGCCCGGCCTGCCTTTAGTTCCGCCGTAAGAATGCGCACCACCTCATCCCAAGTTCCTGTGGGAACTTTTTCGTTGATACCCTGGTCGGCGAGCACTTCGACCTCGTGCTCGAGCAGCGAGACGAAAATCAATATTCCGGTGTGATCCCGCGTGTGGTGCAATCCTTCCGCTGTAAAAGCCGCAAGACTGCGTTGCAGCACGGCGGCATCGCGTTGGCGACCGGGAAGTAAACTGCGCTTCACCCAAGGAATACGACAAACCAAAAAGCCTGCGGCCGCGCCGATCATTGGCCAGAGATAGACGAAATCGTGGCCCCAGGGCTCGGCGTAAATGGCCGCAGCCAACGTGCCGATACTCAGCCCCACGACTAACCCCAATAGCTCAATTTCGGTGTAGCGGGCGCTGGCGTTAACCAGCATTGGCACAATCTCGCCGGAAGTTTTTTCCTCAGCGGCCGTGATGGCCTGCTGAATGCGGGTCTTCTCTTCCTCTGAAAAAAATTTTTCCACTCGCATGCGAAACTCTACCATCTGCCTGAAGCTCCCCCTCCACCAAAACCGCCGCCGCCGCCGCTGAAGCCACCCCCGCCGCCGAATCCGCCGCTGCCAAAGCCACCGGGGAAACCGCCTCCACCAAATCCTGCGCCCCAGCCGAACGGCCGATGACGGCCACGGGTCATCCATGTCCCCGTATTCCTACGCCTGGAGAAGGATCCCGCCAGGAAGAGAAGCAAAAGAAGCAACGGTATACCGAGCCCGGTCACAGGAGTCTTCCCCCGTGGTCTTTGACGCGCTGTTTCCGGCAGGGGCTCGCCGCGGATCACCGTCAATACAGCGTTGAGGCCGCTGGTGATCCCGCCTTCATAGTCGTTGTCGCGAAAACGCGGCACGACGATCTCCCGGATGATACGGCTCGCCACCGCATCGGGCAGAACGCCTTCGAGTCCGTAGCCCACTTCCAGCCGCAATTGCCGGTCCTGCGGCGCCACGACGAAAATCACGCCGTTGTCGAAACCTTTCTGGCCGATCTTCCAGGTTTCTGCGACCCGGATGCTAAAGCCCTCGATATCTTCGCCCCCCAGGCTCGGAATCGTCAGCAGCGCGACCTGATGGCCGGTCTGTCTCTCGAACTGTTCAAGTTGATTTTCCAGATTTCGCGCTACATCACGCGACAGCATCTGAGCGTAATCGTTGATCCGGCCGCGCAGGGCGGGGATCTCCGCGCCCCAACCGGTTGATGCAATCATCAACAACAGAGCTAGAGCCAGCGCCGCGGTTGAGAACCTCGCTTTATGCAGGTTCATGCCTTCTCAGAATTTCACTTCTGGCGGCTTGGCTGCGGCCGGGTCGGCGCTAAAGCTCTGTCGCGGCTCGAGACCGAGGAGAAATCTGGCCGTAAGGTTAGTGGGAAAGAAGCGTACGCCTTTATTGTACTCGGCTACACTCGCGATGTAGCGTTTGCGCGCTACTGCGATGCGATTCTCCGTGCCTTCGAGCTGTGCTTGGAGATCTCTATAGTTCTGATTTGCTTTGAGGTCAGGATATTTTTCGACCACGACAAGCAGGCGAGAAAGCGCGCCGGATAACTCGTTTTGCGCCTGCTCAAAGCGACGAAAGGCTTCGGGATTGCTGAGCGCGTTGGCGTCAATGTTTACCGACGTGGCTTTGCTCCGGGCCTCGATCACTCGTTGCAACGTCTCCTGCTCGAAGTTTGCCGCGCCTTTTACGGTGGCGACAAGATTCGGAACCAAATCCGCCCGGCGCTGATATTGATTCTCCACTTCACTCCAAGCTGCTTTGACATCTTCGTCCAGCCCCTGGAGCTGATTATACCCGCAGCCGTAGGCAGAGACGATGATCATGGTGAAAGTAACGACCAGGTGGATTTTTCTCGAACGCATTAAGCGAAGCTCCTTTCGTTCGCCATCAACCTCAATCTAAGGTTCACAAGGGCAAAGGGCAAGCTAGAGGCAAGGATGCTTAAGCACCCGGGAAACTAGCGGCTGTGAAACAGAAAAGGGGTCCACCGCGTGAGCGATAGACCCCTTCAAACGCGAAGCTAAACCGTTGTTATGTGACCAGTGTCATTCTTGCGAGCCGACGGCGGGGCGCCAGCTGCTGAAGCGTTTTTCCACCCGGGTTAGCAGCTCCATGCCGATCATTCCGGTCAACGCAAAAATCAGGACGCCGACAAAAACTTTATCTGTCTGGAACGTGGCACCGGCAACCGTGATCATGAAACCGATCCCGGCGGTAGCCGCGTAAAGCTCGCCGACCATGACGCCCACAATGGCTCTTCCAAGCCCCAGTCTCAAACCGCTAAGGATAAAAGGCACTGTCGAAGGGAACACAACGGTTTTGAAGATTAGCCACTCTGAGGCGCCAAAGCTTCTTGCCGCGGTCAGCAGGTTCGATGGCGTGGTCTTCACCCCGTCGCGCGCATTGATCAAAATGGGAAAGACCGCGCCGAGAAATATAATACCGACCTTCGATAGGATGCCGATGCCCAGCCAAATGATAACCAATGGCAGAAGCGCCACGCGCGGAGTCGCATTCATGGCGTTGACAAAGGGATCAAAGATGTAAGCCGCTTTCTTATACCAGCCGATCATAATCCCGAAAGGGATAGCGACCACGGCTGACAAGATATAACCCCAGAACAGTTCTATGCCGCTTACATAGAGGTCATTGTATATCTCGCCCGTGGCGAACATCTGAACGGCAGCGCTGAAAACCAGCGAAGGCGCGCTCATGAACATTGGGTTGATCCACTGAAAC
>DATACQ010000373.1:0-4501 GCA_036258955.1 Binatia bacterium | reverse complement strand
GAAGCGGTATTCATGAGTGAGTTTATTAACCTCCGCGAACGGCTTCCCGGCATCCTGAGAGCGTTGGCGATCGGCATCCCGGCGGGCTATCTGTTTCATCTTCTTCAGACGCCGATTCCATGGATGATCGGACCGATGATCGCGGTTGCGGTGCTCAACCTGGCCGGAGTGCGCATGCACTCGCCGCCCCTGGCACGGCAGATGGGTCAGGTGATTCTTGGCTCGGCGGTTTCACTCTATTTCACACCGCCGGTGGTGGCGGCATTGGCGGCGAACTTGCCCGCCATCCTCGCGGCGACAGTGGCCGTCTTCCTGGTGGGCGCCCTCGGCGCGCTGACCTTGAGCCGAGCTTCGGGGGTCGACGGAAGGTCGACCTTCTTTGCTTCGATTCCCGGAGGGGCGATGGCGATGGCAGTGCTGGCGGATCGCTACGGCGCGCAGATCGCGCCCGTCGCCGTCGCTCACAGCCTGCGCGTCTCGCTCGTCGTGATCCTCATTCCCTTTCTGCTGACGTACGGCGGCTTTCCTCTGGAGGCGGCCGCCTACCGGCCGAACGTGCCGCTCAATTTTTCGATATTGGTGCCTTGGTTAGCAATCAGTTGGCTCCTCGGGGAGCTTTCGGAACGACTGCATTTTCACAACGGTTGTCTGTTGACGCCAATTTTCATCGGCGCGGCACTGACGATGAGCGGAGTCGAATTGTCTGCGGTACCGCACCAGTTGATCGACTTCGCGCAGCTAATGTTCGGCCTCGTCCTCGGGGCGCGCTATGAACGCGCGTTCTTCGCTCGTTACCGGCTTTTTATTCCCTTCGCACTGCTGAACTCGTGCTTCATCCTGATCGCCTCAGTCGCTGCCGGCGCAGCCCTTGCCTGGGCTTTCGATCTGCCCGTGGCAACTATGATCCTCGCCACCGCGCCCGGCGGTCTGGCGGAAATGACGATCACCGCGCAGGCGCTGAAAATAAGCGTGCCGCTGGTCGTCGCCTTCCACCTGTTCCGCGTCGTCGTCGTCAATGTGGGAACGCAATATATCTACGCGTTGGCGGTACGGCTGTTGGATCTTCCTGGTGAGCGCATGTGATCAGAATGAGTTTCTGAACAGCCAAGTGAGCGGAACCGCCGACTCTGTGGAAATCTTGGGGGCATTTCACTTCGGGACATGAAAGCCGCGGTCAAGAAACCGCAGGAGAACAGGCGCTACGGTAGCATTGGGCTCTTCGTCTACGCGCCGGCGCGCCGGGTTGTCGTCCGCCAAGGTAAACCAGTGATGGCCGGCTCCGGGAATCAACATATCGTGGACTTCAGCGCCTTTCTGGCGCAGCGCGGCAACAAACCGCTCCGATTGGTTGTGATGAACGATCGCGTCTTGATCGCCGTGGATGATGAGATAGCTGGCGGCGGGTGTAGCCGGTAATTTTTGCAATCGATGCAGCGGGGAGAAATCCTCGTAATCCTCTTTCGCCTCCGGATAAGCTCTCCCCATAAGCTTAACGACGGGATCGTCGGTGCGCTTGGGCGGCTGCGTTACGCGCCACCAATCCGGTAGATCGTAAATGCCGTAGACTCCGACCATGGCGCGAATGTGTTTCGCTGTTGTTTCGTGCAGCGTCAGCATCGCGGCCATGTGGCCGCCGACGGAATCCCCGATAGTGCCGATGCGCCTCGGGTCGATATTTAAAGACGATGCGTTCGCAATCAGCCAGTCCAATGCCCGCCAGACATCTTCCCACACACCCGGCCAGGCCGGACTGATTTGACTCGACAATCGGTAATCCACCGCAACGACGGCGTAGCCTCGCTCCGCCAGCCACCGCCCCCAGCTTTTGTACTGCCTCTGAGAGCCGCGCAGCCATGCGCCGCCGTGCAGACAAAGCAGCGCCGAATGCAGCCCGGCGCCCGCAGGAAGATAGATATCCACGCAAAGATTTCCCTGCGGCCCGCCGCCGTAAGGCACATCCAGGCGAACTTGAACGTCACTATCGCTCATATCATAGGCGCTGGCCGATTGATCAGTCTCCACGGAACCGTTCGGTCCGGCGGAAGGTAGCACCCAAGTTATGTTTAGACGCAAACGAACCGTTCGACAAGCTCAGGTTGCAAGGTCAAAGACTTTCTTAGAGTACTACGGATTTCTTGACGAGGTCGTGTGTATCGAATGGGAAATCGTGCGCGAGCCAGGCGTCGATCCCGCCCTCGAGCGGGCGCACCCTGATGATTCCTTTCGTTACCAGCAGCAGCGCCACCCGGGCGCTGGTTGCCTCGTTAGGTCACGAGCAGTAAAGAACGACGTCTCGATCTCGGGGAATCTCCCCGTGGCGCTCTTGAATCTCTTCCATGGCGATGCGGAGCGCGCCCGGTATCATTTTCGGAAACGCCTCGACATCGATCGGCTGGCGCAAGTCGACGATGGAAATGCTATCGCCGGCCGTGAGTTTGTCCATCAGTTCTTTCGGACTGATGCGCGCGATCCGCAGCCGATGCAGGAAGCGCCGGCGCTGGACGTACTTCCACAAAATATAAGCTGCCAAACTTCCGGCTAGGACGGCGACCAGCCAACCGCCCCAGCGTAGTGAATGGGCCGCAATCCATTCGAGTTGATCGCTGAAAATAAAGCCCAAGCCCGCGAAGGTGGCGACCCAGAAGAATCCGCCCACGGTATCGAAAAGCATGAAACGGCGTACGGGCATGCGAAAAATTCCCGCCAGCGACGGCGCCGCGGTGTTCAAGCCGGGTATAAATTTCGCGACGAGCAAAGAACGAGCGCCATGCCGGACGAAAAGATTCTCCGTACGCCGAACGCACGAGTCGGGTTCGAGAGAAATCCGGCACAGTAGCTTCAGTATGCGGCCGCCGCGGTAACGACCCAGGGAGTACCAGAACAGGTCAGCCAAAATCACCGCAATGAGCGCCAAACTCACCGCGAGCGTCATATTCATTTTGCCCGAGCCGGCCAGCGCGCCGGCTGCAAGCAACAGAGGAATTGCGGGGATAGGCAATCCCATCTGTTCGACCAACACCCATCCGAAGAGCAGCAGATAGCCGTGCTTGATCAGGAATTCGCCGGTTTCCTTCAGGCTTAAGCCGCCGTAAGATCGAACCATCTCGGGCAATACGCCCGCAAAAAAGAAGCTAACGCCGGTTAATATTAGCGCAGCAATGGCGGATTCGACGTAGATCCGACGTGCCTGGGACTGGAGTCGTTTCTCGGCGGCTTCGTCTCCGAGCGGCTCTTCGGAGCCGTTCATCTTGCGCGCGCCGCGCGCGGCGAGAACCACTCAGGTCTTTTTGCGAGCCTGGGAAAGAGCGACAGTCCCCATCCAGAACGGCAGTAATAGCGCCGAGTACCACGCGCGTCTTACGCCGGTATGCGAGAAGGTGGCCGCCAGGAGAACGCCTGCGGCAACCAGGCTGATACCCAGTAGCAGGCGCTTTCGGGTTTCCTTCGGCCCGATATTGACGAGCTCGGTGTCAACAGAAGCGATTCCCATGGCAGCTAAGACAGCGGCGTGGCCACGACGTCACGGAAATATACCTGGTCGGTCGGCGAATGATTCTGCAGTCCGATGTAGCCCCTCGCAGAACGAGTCCCCTGGAAATGCGTGACCACCGGCTCGCCGTTAAGGCTCACGTTGTAAACCTGTCCTTCAACGCGAATTACAAACGTGTTCCACTCGCCCGGCGGTTTAGACGCGACTCTCGTCGGCGGCTGCACCTTATAGATGGCGCCGGTCTTATGGATCATGTCGCCGTCCGGTGCTCCTTCGTCGTCGATCTGGACTTCGTAGCCTTGATCGATCGCGACCCGTGGATCACCATTAGGCGCGGGAAAGCGGACGAAGATACCCGAGTTGTCAGCCGTGTTCGTCACCTTCCAATCCACCTCGAGCTCGAAGTTGCGGAATTGGAGGCTCGAATACCAGAGGATGCCCGAGCCGCCTTCGGTTATCAGCATTCCGTTTTTGATTCTGAAGCCGCCCGAGCCGGCGTGGCGCCAACCGTCCAAATTGACACCGTTGAAGAGCTGAATCGGTTGTCCCAACTCCATTCGTAACTGCATAGCTAAATGCTAGCTCCAAATACTCTCGGAACAAGGCAAGTCTCTACGCGCAAGAATGAGGGCGATCGCCGCTTGCATTGGGACTCGTGAGCATTATTCGCCGCGCAAACAGTGTAATTTATTGCCGCTCTCGGGTTTTTCCCGAAATTCAATCGCGCGGAAAAATCACGGCCCTCTCCTTCAGGCTCCGGTAGACCGAGTAACAATGGCGCCTTCAGGAATTCTGCCGCTTCCGCAATTGAGCGCCGCGCACACACCGGCAGAAAAAACGCACAGCGTCCGGATCCACGTCGCGCATTTTTGCATACCTCATCTGCAAGTTTTGGCAGTTGCGCATCGAAATACCAGACCTAAGAATAACTTGGATCCCGCGCCGAACCAAAGTCTCTAAAGGAGGAGAAAACCAATGGATGCAGAGATTGTTCGATTACATAAGGCAGGC
>DATACQ010000372.1:0-14300 GCA_036258955.1 Binatia bacterium | reverse complement strand
ATCGCGACACGATCATGGCAGCGGATCATGTAATCGACATGGGGCCTGGCGCTGGCCTGGAAGGTGGTACGGTGGTGGCACAGGGCGCTCCGGCAGAGCTGGGGCGCAATCAGGCTTCACTGACCGGGCGGTATTTAACTGGCGCATTAACGATCGCAGCCCCCGGACGACGACGCCCGGGCACCGGCGGTTGGCTCGTGATCAAGGGCGCGCGCGAACACAATCTCAAGAACATCACTGTGCGAATTCCTGTGGGCGCGATGACCTGTGTTACGGGGGTTTCCGGATCGGGCAAGAGCAGCCTTGTCATGGATATTCTTTACAACAGCGCCGCACGCCGTTTTTACCGCGCCCGGGCTCGAGTCGGCGCTCATGATGCAATCACCGGCTGGGAGCACTTTGACCGGGTGATTGGTATTGACCAGACGCCCATCGGCCGCACGCCGCGTTCGAACCCGGCCACGTATACCGGGATCTTCGACGAGCTGCGTGGGTTGTTTGCACAGCTTCCCGAAGCTCGCCTGAGGGGCTACAAAGCGGGCCGGTTTTCGTTCAACGCCAAAGGTGGGCGCTGCGAAGCCTGTGCTGGCGAGGGCGTCATGAAAGTCGACATGTATTTTTTGCCGCCGGTTCTGGTGACCTGCGATATTTGCAAGGGGAAGCGTTACAATCGCGAAACTCTCGCCATCAAGTACAAAGGTTTGAGCATCGCCGATGTGCTGGATTTAACCGTCAATCAAGCCGCTGACCTGTTTAGCGCCGTGCCAGGGATCTACGATCGTCTGCGTCTGCTAAGGGAAGTGGGACTCGGGTATTTAGTTCTTGGGCAGACGGCAGCGTCGCTGTCCGGCGGCGAATCGCAACGGATTAAACTCGCCCGCGAGTTGGCGCGCCAAGCCACCGGCAGGTCGCTCTATATTTTGGATGAACCCACCAGCGGTTTACATTTCGAAGATATTAGAAAACTTTTGGAGGTTTTGCACCGGTTGGTGGACGACAGCAACACGATGGTTATCGTCGAGCATGACCACGACGTGATCAAGAGCGCGGATCTCGTTATCGATCTCGGCCCCGAAGGCGGCATCAAAGGCGGCTACGTGGTTGCTCAGGGCACCCCTGAAGATCTAGTTGAGGCGGCCGCTTCAGTCACCGGTAGATTTTTGAAGCGCGCTTTGAAGGGGTCTAAACGGAATATTCGCGGTGTTATAACCAGCGAGTAGGCATCTCCAGTCGCAGCGAGTAGGCCTGTACGTGGAACAGATCGGCAAGCTCAAAGTAGCCCCGCAATTGCTGAAATAAACCTGCCAAGCACCCCAAATGCGATCTCGTGTAGTCTGTTTCCGCTCTCTGCCAGGGGCGATCCTGTGCCGCGTCGAAGTAGTTGATCTTTCACGTATTTTCAACCACGATTCGAGCCTGACACGGTTGACTCCTTGGCGGGGGTTGATTACGCTGAATAACGGGTACTATAAGCAACTTACAAACTCCGCCCTATGGCAGCGGAGAATTTCGCGCTAGACTGATTGGAATGGCGATTAAGACTCCAGTCTACATGGATAATCATGCGACGACTCCGGTGGATCCCCGGGTTTTGGAGGCAATGCTGCCGTACTTCACCGAGAGGTTCGGCAACGCCGCGAGCCGGAGTCATGCTTTTGGCTGGGAAAGCGAAGCTGCGGTTGACTCGGCACGAGAGCAAGTGGCCAGACTCATTCATGCCGCCTCGCCGCGAGAGATAGTTTTTACCAGCGGCGCGACGGAGTCGGATAATCTTGCGATTAAGGGTGTGGCGAACGCCTATAAGGAAAAGGGCAATCACATCATCACCTGTGTCACGGAACATAAGGCGGTGCTGGACAGCTGCAAAGTTCTTGAGAAGCATGGTTTTGAGGTGACTTATTTGCCGGTAGGCAGAGATGGCATGATTAATTTGGCGCAGCTGCGCCAGGCGATTAGCGAAAAAACGATTTTGATCTCGCTCATGGCCGCCAACAACGAGATCGGTGTTATCCATCCGATAAAAGAAATTGGCCGCATCGCCAAAGAGCGGGGTATTCTATTCCACAGCGATGCCACCCAAGCCGTGGGCAAGGTACCGATCGACGTCCGCGAGATGGGCATCGATCTGTTGTCGCTAACGGCTCACAAAATGTACGGGCCAAAAGGCGCCGGCGCGCTTTACGTCCGTGCCGGCAACCCTGGGGTCAAACTTACGCCAGCGATCCATGGTGGGGGACATGAACGAGGAATGCGCTCGGGCACGCTCAACGTTCACGGTATCGTCGGCCTGGGCGCGGCATGCGCCATCGCGCAAGAGGAAATGACCGCCGAGAGCGAGCGGCTTCTTGCGTTGCGCGAGCGCCTCAAGAAGGGAATTCTTAGCGGCCTTGATGAGGTTTACATTAATGGCCATGCGACCGCGCGGCTGCCGGGCAATATGAACATGAGTTTTGCGTATGTGGAGGGTGAATCGCTTTTGATGGCGCTCAAAGAAATTGCGGTTTCAACCGGGTCGGCGTGCACCTCGGCGAGCTTGGAGCCGTCGTACGTATTGCGCGCTATGGGTATTCCGGACGAATTGGCCCACACCTCAATTCGTTTCGGCTTGGGGCGTTTCAATACCGAGGAAGAAGTCGATTTTGCGGTGCGGCGGGTAGTGGAGGAAGTGCAGCGGCTGCGCGCGATTTCGCCGCTTTATAGAGCGCGCAGGAACAGGTCCGGGCGCGCGCAAACGACGCAGCCGGCTGAGGAGAAGATTTTATAGTCGTTGCCGGGAGACTAGACGTATGGCAATGGGAGTTACCGTAACCGAGCGCGCTGCGGCGCGCATCAAAGAACTGCTTGCCGCAGAAAGCCGGGAAGGGCAGGGGTTGCGAGTTAAGGTCGTCGGTGGCGGCTGCTCTGGCTTGCAATATAAAGTTGATTTCGATCAGCCGAAGGGTAGCGATAAAATCTTCGAGAAGGACGGGGCCAAAGTTCTCGTCGATATGAAGAGCCTGCTTTACTTGGGCGGAACCGAGCTAGATTACAAGGATGAGCTCATGCAATCGGGATTCGTGTTCCAAAATCCCAATGTCAAAAAATCCTGTGGCTGCGGCGCATCGTTTACGGTGTGACGCATTAGCATTTGGGAGATTCGCAAATGTCACGAGCTGAAAATAATCTAGAAGATCTCGCCAAGCGCGAATACAAGTACGGTTTCATCACCGACATCGAGAGCGATACCGTTCCGCCTGGACTGAATGAAGACATCGTTCGCTTCATCTCCGCGACGAAAAACGAGCCGGAGTTTATGCTCGAGTGGCGGCTTAAGGCTTACCGCCACTGGGCCAAACTGGAAAAATCCCAGGCGGAGCCCAAGTGGGCCAACATCCACTATCCGGCGATTGACTACCAGTCAATTAGTTATTACTCAGCGCCGAAAAGCAAAGCGGCCGGACCCAAGAGCCTCGAGGAAGTAGATCCCGAGTTGCTTAAAACCTACGCGAAGCTGGGTATTCCTCTGCTCGAGCAGGAGCGCCTCGCGGGCGTTGCCGTTGACGCGGTTTTCGACAGCGTTTCCGTGGCGACCACATTCAAGGGGAAACTGGCGGAAATGGGTGTGATCTTTTGTTCTTTTTCGGAGGCGGTGCAAAATCATCCCAACCTGGTGCAAAAGTATCTAGGATCGGTGGTTCCCTATACCGACAATTTCTTCGCCGCGCTTAATGCCGCAGTCTTCAGCGACGGTTCCTTTTGCTACATTCCCAAAGGCGTGCGCTGCCCGATGGAGCTCTCGACGTACTTTCGCATCAACGCGGCCGAGACCGGCCAGTTCGAGCGCACCCTGATCGTAGCTGAAGAGGGCAGCTATGTGAGTTATCTCGAAGGCTGCACCGCGCCAATGCGTGACAAGAATCAACTGCACGCCGCGGTGGTGGAGTTGGTCGCCCTCGATGACGCGCAGATCAAATACTCCACCGTGCAGAATTGGTATCCGGGCGACGCCGAGGGCCGCGGCGGCATCTATAATTTTGTCACCAAACGCGGCAAGTGCCTCGGTAAACGCTCAAAGATTTCCTGGACTCAGGTAGAGACCGGTTCTGCAATCACCTGGAAGTATCCGAGTTGTATTCTGCAAGGTGAAGATTCCGTCGGCGAGTTCTACTCCGTGGCTGTCACCAACAATTATCAGCAGGCCGATACCGGCACAAAGATGATTCACATCGGCAAAAACAGCCGTAGCACCATCATCTCAAAAGGGATTTCCGCGGGTCACGGGCAAAATACTTACCGGGGGCTGGTAAAGATTATGAAGGGCGCCACAGGGGCGCGCAACTACTCGCAATGCGATTCGTTGCTCATGGGTGATCAGTGCGGCGCGCATACGTTCCCTTATTTGGAAGTTCTCAACAGCACCGCTCAGGTGGAGCATGAAGCGTCAACGTCGAAGATCGGCGAAGACCAGCTCTTCTATTGCCGCCAGCGAGGTCTCTCCAGCGAGGACGCCGTGAACATGATCGTCAATGGCTTCTGCAAGCAAGTCTTCAAGGAGCTGCCGATGGAGTTCGCAGTGGAAGCGCAAAAATTGCTCGGGGTCAGTCTTGAAGGAAGCGTGGGATAAAAGAATCCTTTCACATTGCAGCGGACAGCGGTTAACGTAAGGACGAATGCATTCCGAAATTTACTTCGATAATAACGCGACCACACGGATAGCGCCCGAGGTGTTCGAGGCCATGCGGCCTTACCTCAACGAGCTTTACGGCAACCCCTCGAGCATTCATCGCTTCGGCAGCCAGGTGGGAAAGAAAATCGATGAGGCCCGTGCGCAGGTAGCCGCTTTGATCGGTGCGGCGGATCCGGTCGAGGTGATTTTTACGAGCTGCGGTTCCGAGGGCGATAACGCTGCTATCCGCGCGATGCTGGAAACCCAACCGGAGAAGCGCCACATCATCACGACCAAGGTCGAGCATCCGGCGGTGTACGGGCTATGCCAGCACCTCGAAAAGAAAGGCTATCGTGTCACCTGGTTGGGCGTTAATGGCGAGGGCGGTTTAGATCTCGACGAGTTGCGCGCATCTCTGACCGATGACACAGCGCTGGTTTCGGTGATGCATGCGAACAACGAGACCGGCGTGATTTTTCCCATAGAGCGGATTGGCGCCATTGTTAAGGATCGAGGGATTCCGTTTCACGTTGACGCAGTCCAGACGGCCGGGAAGCTCCCACTCCGGGTAAAAGCGCTGCCGGTGGATTTGCTCACGATCTCGGCTCACAAGTTCCATGGCGCCAAAGGAATCGGCGCGCTTTATGTTCAGCGCAAGATCTCTTTTTCGCCGTTCCTGATCGGCGGGCATCAGGAGCGGAACCGCCGCGCTGGAACCGAAAACGTTGCCGGGATCGTCGGCATGGGAACGGCGGCAGAGCGGGCGCTGGCGCATCTTGGGGAGTATGGGACGCAGGTCCGGGGACTGCGTGACCAGTTGGAAAAGGCCTTGACTGAAGCGTTCTCCGACTGCCGGGTCAATGGGCAGGGCGAGCCGCGCTTGCCCAACACGACCAACGTGAGCTTTCGGTATCTCGAAGGAGAGGCGATTCTGGTCCTGCTGGATCAGCTGGGCATTTGCGCGTCAACAGGTTCCGCATGTACAGCAGGCTCATCAGAGCCCTCCCATGTGTTGCGCGCAATGGCGTTGCCGCCGGACTGGCTGCAAGGAGCTGTGCGTTTCAGCCTGAGCCGCTACAATACAAGCGACGAAGTCAGTTTTCTTTCCGCTAGGCTGCCGGCAATCATCAACAGATTGCAAGGACTATCCGCTTTGGGCAAGTTAAGCGCGCAGCAAGCTACCGGTTAAGCGCTCGCAAGCGCAACCTCTGAGTATCCCTACCGGCTGAACAGACGGGCTTCCCTGCCCTAAAAACTCTTACGCACCTCCTGTCGGGCTGCTACCGCCTCTCGTTTGTTAATCCTTCCGTCAGCTAGTGTCACCGTTAATCATTCCCTCCGAACGTAAAGAGGGATCACTGCGATCTTTTTTGGCGTCTTGGACCGAGATGATTTTGATCGCGAGATAATTAGATGAGCCGGTTTGAATCTTGCAACCTCCGGCAGCGAACTTTGTCGGTGCGCGGCCAGGAGGGAGTTTTTTATGGGTTTCGAAACAGGATTGACCACGGGCGAGCGCTTTGCTTCACTGTTTCAGCCGGATACGTTGATTCCCCAGGAATATCTGGAGACATTCAAGCGGCGCACCCATTTGCAACCGGAAAAGAGATTGATGCTCGCGGTGCTAGAAGACGGCGTCGCGTGTTTCCAAAAGTATGCCACGGCCCAGGACACCCGGGGGAAAAAATACTTTCAGGAAACCGAAGCGTGGGTTTTAGAAGAACCGAGCGAGAGGCTTTTTTCTTTCGACAACATCTGTGAAACGTTGGGTCTTAACGGGGACTATTTGCGTCGTGGGCTGATGACCTGGAAGCGCGTAACTCTAGAGACCTGTCAGACTGCTCGCATTTACCACCTTAGCTCAGAGGTGCAGAACGTTAAGAGCATCTCGTCCCGCGCGCCGCGAAAAGTCTTAACCCGCTGATCGCGGCTTAAGCAATCCCGCTAGAAACGCCGCCAAGCAGGAAAATCCGCCGCCGCCGGACAACTTTCAGATCGAAGGCTTCGTACGGGTCTCGGCACTCTCCAGACACTGAAAATTTTTGCCGCGCTCCGCGAGCCAAAGAGGGGCGATAAACGGCTGTTCTCGCCATATTTCTACGTATTCCCGTGCTTGCGACAGGCCCCTGGTGCTTGCAATGCGCGCCAAACGAATTCATATATCTAACATGCCGCGAAGATCCGTTCGACGTCCGAAGCGCACAGCTACTGCACAGTTCTTTCACGACTTAAGATATCGTGCCGGCGAGTATACACTGCGGGCTTTGATGGCAGTGTTGCCATGGTTTCCTTATAACTGGCTTAAGCTGTTTATGTCAGGGATGGCGCGGCTTACGTTCGTGATCATGTGCACATACAGAGCCCGGATGGAAGAAAACGTCGCGCGCGCGCTCGGAGATCAGATGCGCGATCCGGCTGAGCGTCACGCATTGGTGCGGCGCGCTTGGAAGAACTTCGCCTGGGGAATTCTCGACACAATGGCAGTGTTGCACATGTCCAAGGAGCAAACGATCGACTTCATCGCCCTCGAGGGAGAAGATCATTTAAAACGCGCGCTCGCCCAAGGCAAGGGCGTCATCGCTTTGAGCGCGCATTTGGGCGCCTTCACACTAATCGGCGCGCGGCTTGCCGCCGGTGGCTACCCGTTCAGTGTTGTGGTAAAGCACCCGCCTGACGATCGTTTTGCGAAAGTCATGAACGACTTGCGCGCCCGGGTGGGCGTTAGGACGATTTCAGCAAGACCGCGCCAGGAGGCAGTGCGGGGCATCCTAAAAGCACTGCGCAGGAATGGTATTGTTCTAGTTATAGCCGACGAATTTAAGTCTGGTGTGGACACTCGCTTCATGGGCCAAAAAGCGACGGCGCCGCGTGGCCCGGCGTCTCTGGCTCTGCGTACGGGAGCTGCGACTTTACCGATGTTCGCCCCGCGCAAGCCGGATGGATCGGTCGTGCTGCAGATCGAGCCGGAGATAAAGCTCATGCGCCACAGTGACCTCGAAGCGAGCGTCACGGAAACTACCCAGCTATTCACCCGCTGTATCGAGGCAGCGATCTTTCGGTATGCGGACCAATGGAACTGGTTGGGGTTTCCGCGATCTAACAGGATTTCACGCGATGAGTATTTACGTCGCTGGCGCGCGAAAAAGGCCGCGGCAGCGGCGGCAAAACGAGATGCGGCGGAGACCGCGTCCCCTACGAGCGAGTCCGGCGCTCCTCCCCTATCTTAACTTCCCTCCGCTCAGTAGCTTCACGGCGGATTCGTTGCACAACGGCAGCCTCGACTTAGGCAATCCCAGGGCTTGGATCAGTCAATTCTTTGAGTCAAATCCTGGACTCAGAATCGGCCGGTTCTCGATAGCTTCGAGATAGCGCATGAAGCGATACTTGTTTTCGATCTCATCAAGCTTCAGCGGCGGCAAGCCTTTGGGCTGGCCGGGCTCCACTTTCGCGGCAATTAACGTCAGTTCGTTTGTGTCCCAAGCTTGACGAAAAGCCGAACTGAATTCTTCCGGGCCTCTAACCCACAAGGCGTGCTTGTAGCCGGCGCCTCGCGCCAAGCTCACGGCATCCGCAATATGCGACGCGGTGGCCGTACCGCCAGACGCCTCGTAGATCCCATTGTCAAAAAGCAGGTGGATAAGATTCCCGGGATTTTGCAGGGCGATCGTCGGTAAGCCGCAAAGGTTCATGAGAAACGCTCCGTCCCCGTCAATGGCAATGACTTTGCGATCCGGTAAGGCGATGGCCAGTCCAGCCGCAATGGAAGAAACCAGTCCCAGCGTGCGCGTCTTGAGATTGCCTTCACTCGGCCTCACCGCCCACCACTCGCGAGCGGCCCAGCCAGTGCAGACCGCCAGAGCGTCAGCGGCGCTGCCCGCGATGGCCTGCAAGTAAGCATAGCGTTGCATCATCGGGCTCCGAGAACGCTTTTAGTCAAGAGAACGGCCACGGGCTTTTTGGAGTCTTCTGCCAAAATCTGAGCGCCGCTCAGGGTGGCTTCGATTTCTTCAGATCTCCGCAGAATGTAGTAACGAATCCCCATGCTCTGCAGCACCGGCTCGGTTACCGCTCCCAAAGTTGTAAAGCCGCGATCGCCGATGTCCCCGGCATAGTAGATCAAGAGTAACGCGGGGATCTGGAACTGCATCGACGTGGTTGTAAGCGCGTTGCAGCTATTGAGAAAACCGGCGTTCTGCATTATCAAAGCAGCGCGTTTGCCCGCCAGGTAGGCGCCGGCACAGATCCCAATACCTTCTTCTTCGCGGCACAGCGGCACATGTTTGAGATCCGGGTCCTTCTCGACTGTGCGGATGAGGTCCAGCATCTTTTCGTCGGGCAAAGTCGCGACAAAGTCGATGCCCGCTTTTTTCAACGCGCTGACAATGACGGCAGCAGAGTCTCTAGAGCCGGTGGATTCCATCACCGGTTGCTATAGCGGGTTTGCCGGTTCGGCGCAATGCTAGAAGGTAACCGCGTACCGATTGCTTTGCGCGCGCGTTTTAGTTCGCAAGGCGATTACGTGAGCAAGATTATGAATCTATTCTATATTGATCAATATCAGCAGAACGTCTGACCGGCACACCCGGCGACGCTTGACACTGGATGGTAAGATTTTGTAGTGAAACGAAACGACCATGGAAAAAAATGTCAAAGTCAGTAAACAGCATGTATGGGTTAGCGGCGATGACCGCCATGTTCACCTGGGTATAACCAACTATCTGCAACGACAACTGGGGTCCGTGATCTCAGTCGAGTTGCCGGACGTTGGCGATAAAATCGAAAAGGCCGAGGTGTTCGCCGAGGTCGAGTCCGTATCAACCGTGCATGAACTCACCTCGCCGGTCACAGGCACGGTGCTGGCCGTCAACGCGCAGCTTGAAGAGCATTCTGGTCTCCTTAATGAAGATCCCTACAGCGAGGGTTGGCTTGTCGAGGTACGTCTGAGTGACGAATCCGAGCTTGAAACGCTCATGGATATGGACGAATACTACCAGTTCACCCTCAAGGAAGATGCCTGACCGTAACCGGAGCCCTTTTAAAAGCCCTCCTGAAGAGCTAGTTCCGCCAGAGAACGTATCGTGCGAGCATCCCAGCGATAGACGAAGCGTCGCCGGACGGCAAGTTCGGACACACGCCTATTTTGAGTTTGAATAGTCGGCAACCGGCGGGGTACGGGACTTACTCTCGGCGCGCTCGGGCGTGCGGAAACGATAGATGATTTCGCCCGGGCGCACCAGGTTGAGTTCCTCACGGGCGATTTTCTCCAGGTAATAATTATCACTACGCAACCGGGCGATCTTATCGCGCAACGCCTCATTTTCCTTCGCGAGCCGGTAGTTCTGCTCGTCCAACTTGCCCTTCTCCCCTTGCAGTCGCCAGAGATGAATAGCACCGCGCTCGCCGACTACCGCGTAGATCAAGAGCAAGCCGATCAAGCACGCCCAAGCGTACAGCGCCAGCTTATGTGATATCTGCAATCTAAACTGCATCCAGATCGGGCCCTGTCGATTAGAAAAACCGGCAATTTTGTGCTCTTTTGCTTAGAACCATGACTGGATGATTATCGGAGGTCAGGAATGAAAATACAACGGGTACATGCCCGCGAAGTGCTGGATTCGAGAGGGCTACCGACCGTTGAGGTGGAAGTGACGTTGCAAAACGGCATCATGGGTCGGGCTACCGTGCCGTCAGGCGCTTCTACAGGCGCTCACGAAGCGGTGGAATTACGCGACGGCGGAAAGCGTTTTCTCGGTAAGGGCGTGATGCGGGCGGTCAAGAACGTCAACGAAAAAATTGCGCCGCGTCTGCGCGGCAAAGACGCCAGGAATCAACAAGCGCTTGACGAACTTATGATTGCTTTGGACAACAGCCCCAACAAAAGCAAATTGGGCGCCAATGCGCTCCTGGGTGTGTCATTAGCGGCGGCACACGCGCAAGCGCGTGCTCAAAAACTGCCTCTGTACCGCTATCTGAGCGGAAACCAAGCGAAGACGCTGCCCGTGCCGATGCTCAATGTGTTGAACGGCGGCGCCCACGCGGACAACAACGTCGATATTCAAGAGTTTATGATCGTTCCGTATGGAATGCGGAGTTTCAAAGACGCGTTGACGGCCGCAGCAGAGATTTTTCAGAGCCTTAAAAAGATACTCCACGACCGCTCCCTTTCTACGGCTGTTGGCGATGAAGGCGGATTCGCGCCCCGGGTGGGGAGCAATGCCGAAGCGATAGAGTTATTATTGGAAGCAATTATTCAAGCGGGTTACAAGACCGGGACGCAGGTGGTCCTGGCGCTGGATGTCGCTTCCAGTGAGTTCTATGACGGCGGCGAGTATGTCTTCAAAAAATCCGACGGCCACGCTCGGAACAGTGAGGGCATGGTACGTCTCTACGAAGATTGGGTGCGCCAGTATCCAATCATTTCCATCGAGGACGGTTGCGCCGAGGATGACTGGGACGGATGGAAGGCTCTCACCCAAGCTTTGGGAGAAAAAGTTCAGCTGGTGGGTGACGATCTCTTCGTCACTAATCAGGAGCGGCTGAAGCGCGGGATCGATTCCGGAGTTGCCAACTCTATTCTTGTCAAAGTGAATCAGATCGGCAGTTTATCAGAAACGCTGGCGACCATGGGGCTGGCGAAACAGGCCGGCTACACAACTATCATGTCGCACCGCTCCGGAGAGACGGAAGACGTTACAATCGCCGACCTCGCCGTGGCGACCGCTGCGGGCCAGATCAAGACGGGCGCTCCTTGCCGCGGCGAACGCACGGCAAAATACAACCAGTTACTGCGCATTGAAGAGGAGTTGGGAAGGCGTGCAATTTTTCCGGGCAAGAAGGCCTTTCATGTCGCGCGCAGAAGCTAGCGCACCCGGTCCGCGGGAGGAGTGGCCACGGCGGCGAAAGCGCGAAGCACTTCAAGCAAAAAGCGCACGCGCCCAAACGATCGCGGCGCGTTTGGCTGCGCAGTACCCCAGTCTCGAATGCCCGCTCGTCCATCGCAACACCTTTGAGTTGCTTATCGCAGTGATCCTGTCGGCTCAGTGCACTGACGCTGCAGTCAACCAAGTCACGCCGGAATTGTTTCGCCACTATCCCGATGCGCGAAAGCTTTCGCAGGCATCAACCCAAGAAATTGAAAGGTACATTCGCCGGCTCGGGCTTTATCGCGGCAAAGCCAAATCTTTACAGACTTGTGCTCGCCAGCTCCTGGAAGAATTCGGCGGCGAAGTGCCATCCACCATGGAAGAGTTGATCCGGCTCGCCGGAGTCGGAAGAAAAACGGCGAACGTCATCCTTGGTCACGCCTTTAAGAAGCCTGGTGTCGCCGTTGATACCCATTGCAGGCGCCTATCGAACCGTTTGGGTTTAACCAAGCACCAGGATCCGGCAGGAATTGAAAAGGATCTTTGCCGGCTGCTGCCTGCCGAAGAGTGGACCGCCTTTTCCCATCGGGTGATCATACACGGTAGAAAGATGTGTTTTGCCCGAAAGCCTGCTTGTAACGAATGCCCGCTTAGCGACTTATGCCCGTCGAGCAGCGCTATGAACAAATCTGGTGACTAATGTTGCACTACGCGCTTTGCGCTTCGCGCCATGCGTTACCCAACAATGACGTAATCTCGTTTGATAGTTCGGCTCACCCAAAAAGTGGTAAAAGTCTCATTTCACGGAGGCGCTATGGAAGTTTTCGACGTCCATCATCATCTTGGTTCGCTTTCAGGCGGAAGCCTGCAGGAGGGGACGGGATGGCAGGAAAGGGATTACGCCAACCGGGTTCGTATTATGGAAGCTAATGGTGTAACCCACGCAGCGATTCTGGCAGCCACCGGGTATATCCAGGCGGATGGAATCAAGGACACCATGCGTTGCAACGACACCGTGGCCGCGTACCGCAAACGTGACCCGAAGCGCTTTACGGTGGCGTGCGGCATCGTGGAGCCGCTGCACGGGCCGCGTTCACTTGCCGAACTGGAGCGAATCAAGAATGAACTACGGCTCGAGGGTGTTGTATGGCATCATCGATTCCAAGGCCTGGCGATCGACCACCAGCTTATGCGGCCGCTATTGAAGAAGGTAAGCGAACTTGGCCTTGTGCCAGTGATTCACACCAATGCCGAGTCCAATCTGGAAGCGGTTTGGCGGCTCGAGCGGTTGGCTGTGGAGTTTCCGGAGCTTACGTTTTTATCCCTCGATGCCTTGACCACTAATGTGAACAGCCAGCTCGTCCTCGATGTCGCCAAGCGCACCCCGAATATACTTTTCGATACCGCCCATGTCCGGGGCGCAGCGTACGTTAAGAACTTTGTCGAAGCGGTTGGCTCTCACAGGCTGGTTTTCGGCAGTTTGTTTTACTCATACCCCGCAAGCTACGAGCACTGCGCGACATTAGCGGAGGTTAAGGCGGCCGGCATCAGCGACACAGATCTGGCGAACATCCTGGCGCTCAACGCAAAACGGCTTTTCAACGGCAGTAAGCCGGAGTAAGCATCTCCGATCAGCCTAACGCGGCGGCAGGGGATCGCTGCCAGCGAGCTTATTGAACAGTGCGATAACCTCAGAATCTCGCGGGATCTCTTTGATAGCTCTTTCCTGCGCTTCCGGGGTCAGGGGTGTGGCGTCGTCACCGGAGAGTTTCTTGAACTCCTTGAGGAATGCCGGATCTTTAAACGTCTTGTTCATGGCGGCACGCAAGATTGCAACAACTTCGGACGGAGTTCCGGGCGGCAGAATGTAGGGGGACCCGACCAGGCGAAACGTCCGAAACATCGTGAGAACTTTCTTCTCGTTTTCGCTTTTGCTGAAGCTCTCCAGCTCGGGCAATGCGTTGAACGCCGGATGAGGATGGCGGTCTTCCTTGGGAATTTGGATGATGGCGTGATAGTTGACCAGTTTTTTCTCGACGTGTTCGTGAGAGCGCTGCAGAATCGTGTCGGGGATATTCGCTCTCGCGTCAAGCTCGCCCCGGAGCATAGCATGATCGAGCTCGGGCCCCGAAAATCCAGTCACGAAACGTGGTTCCTTGAGGCCGAGCATCCACGCAAACAGCCGGCCATTAATATAGATGTCGTGACCGACGGTCTGAGCGCCGATGCGCAGGCCGCTATGGGCACGAAGCTTCTCCAAGTTGTCCAGCCCCAGTTTGGCAACAGAGCCGAAAACATACTGCGCCGTGCTGTTGGACGAGCCGAGGTAAATGAGTTTGTCGATGTCGTACTCAACGCCCACGGACCCGAGCACGGCGTTGGCGACCAGGCCTGAGCCGACGTTGCCGATCGTGAAACCGTCGGGCTTGGCATTTCGGGCGACGTAATTGGCGGCCTTTCTACCGCCGCCACCAGGCATAAACTGCGTGACGATGATCGGCTCACCGGGAATATATTTACGAAGAAACGGGATCGCTGCCTGTACCCGCAATGCTCCCGTGCCGCCAGGCTCGCGCCCTTGCACGAGTATAATCGTTTTTCCCTGGAAGTAAGGAGTCGTCTGGCCGTTTGCCGGCAGCGCCAACCCGAGTGCCAACGTGATTGCAACCGGGTATGAAAGGAAAGCTGCTTTTAGCATTTATTCCTCCCGCGTTATGACTCAGTAACTGTCAACTGCGGTTCATTGGGTCAAGTTTCTGAAGATGATTGACTGCGGTGCCCAGATCAGCCTG
>DATACQ010000371.1:0-3637 GCA_036258955.1 Binatia bacterium | reverse complement strand
GTCGTGCAGCCGATCATCACGACTGTATGAGCTCCGCGGTTATGCATTATGGCCTCGAATTCATTGCCGATGAACATCGTTGGCCTGCGCTTGTCGATGGCGAAGTCGTTGGCGGCCGGTTTAAAGGGCTCCATGATTTGCCAGCCGAAGCTGTCTTTTATGCGCCGTGACTTGAGTTTACTGGGATCGTCGACCTTCTGATCGTTCATGGCGCGCCGGATCCAAGTTGCCGCTTCGTCTTTCCACAGGAACGGCGTCTGGCGCGTGTAAACGGTTGTGATTTTGGCCGCAGCGGCGGCGGAAATGAGTGGCGGTGAATTCCGCACTAAAGCTTCTTTGTTGAACGCCCCGCCTGCCTGATCATTCTGCATGTCCCAGACCAACAGGATGGTGTGTCGGGGATCGACGATCTCGTTCAATTGGTTGGGAATCTGTCTTCCTTCAAATTCGAGCATTTTTCTGCCTTGTGCGTGCCGCCGCGTCAACCAAACGGGGCAGTTGCTCGTACTGCGATAACGCCCCTGGGAACGCGCTAGCGATAATGCGGGATTATTCCCGCTCCTCAACCGCCAATCTTTGCCGTGTGAGGGCAGAGGAAACAGCACTGGAACGATTTTAACGTTTGGAACTATTGAAATGCATAAAGTTTCGCATCTCAGATTTCCTGTTCTCGAGTTGCGATTAAACCCGAGACCCGGAACCTAGACCCCAAACTCTGTGTTTTAGCTGGCCGCCAGCAAGCGCTCGTGCCCCTTCTTTGAAATCGGCGCGAGCTCGTCTGTAATCAGTTTCCACGTTTCACCATTGTCGCCACTATAAAAAAGTTCGCCGCCCGTGGTGCCGCCAAAAATGGAACAGACTCCATTGGACTCTTCAAGGCAAAGGGCGCCAAATTCATGCTTCAAACTTTCAGGCAATCCACCGCCGAGCCGCTGCCAGCTTTTGCCGCCATTGTCGCTGCGGTAAATTTTCCCTTCAGCGCGCGCCCCGGGGCCTGCCTTGCGCCATGACTGCGGATTATGTTCTGCGGCGGCTACGAACATCAGATCCGGGTTTTTCGGATTCCAGGTAAAGCCGTCGGGATACACATCGGCCGCCCAATCGGTGCTGGTCCATCGCTCCCAGCTCCCGCCGCCGGTGTGCGTCACGTAGAGTCCGGCGCCGCCGGTCACGTAGATTTTCTTTGGATCGCGCGGATCGATCAGGCACCGGTGCACTTCGTAAAAATGTTCCACCGGCCGGTTCTTGTCCGCGAGCAGCCCGACGGTATTCAGTTCCGCCCAAGTCTTTCCCTCGTCTGTGCTTTTCAAGAACGCCCCCTGCTCGACGCATGCAAAAATCGTTTTGGCATCGTGCGGATCGAAGGCAATAAACTTCGTATGCGCGACATGGGGTGGCGCCGGGAATGACCACTTTGACACGCTCGGCACCTCACGCATAGTACTTAGCTCTGTCCAGTGACGCCCCAAGTCCTCACTGATGAAGAGATGAGCGGGCTGAGTACCGGCATAAACGCGGGTCTTGCCGTCAACGACGTGGCTTGCGAGGCTATAAACGTCATGAAACGCAATACCGTTGTCGCGGCGCTCCCAGGTGCTTCCGCCGTCAGTACTGGCATGAACAGAGCCGAAGAACGCCCCGGCAAACATCGTACCGCTGATCGGCTCGAAAATAATTGAGCTGATATGTTGCCCGCGCAGAGCGCGCTTTGATTCGCGCCACTCTCCGTCAGCGGTACTTTCGAAAGCCACCAAACCGTCCTGCGTGCCGACCCAAACTTGCCGTGAGGGTTCCGATGCTGAATAGACGTTGGTTCCGCCGTGAGAAAGTCCAATAGCCATGCTCGCCTCCCTGGGCTGATGAAAACGTGGATTCTGCAACTGAGATGCTTAACTTATCAATTCGCGATCACGCCCGTCAATGACCGTCCACGCGATTTGACAGGCATACCTGGTTTCCGATATGCGCTGCAGCATGAGTAGAGAAAACGTCACATGAGCTTGTGCCATTCCGACCAGAGGAGTTACGCATGATCGCGCCGCGCCAGCTCTTCAGCAGTATTTTAGTCCGGCTTCGCGCTCATACCCTTGCAATCGGGATTTGCTGCTTCCTCGCCTTTCTCGCCGGGCAGCTGCCGACCCAAGCACAAACAAAGAAAGTTCGGGTCGCGGTTCCTGGCTATACCATAGCTGTTCTTTCGTTTCTTGCCGCGAAAACGAACGGCTACTACACGTCGGAGGGGCTCGATGTCGAATTAATCGCAATGCGCGCGCCTACCGCTAATTTGGCGCTCCTGGGCGGCAATGTTGAGTTTTCGGCCGTACCGTTGGCCGGCCTGACGACCGCCGTGCGGGGCGCACCGTTGAAACTAATCTTTTGCCAGTTCGACAAGCCACAGCACTCGCTTTTCGCGAGGGCGGAACTTCAGAACGTCAGGGCGCTGCGGGGAAAGAAACTCGCCGTGTCCGGTCTTGGCACTATAGACGATATTTTGCTGCGCGAAGCGCTTGCCGGCAACGGTGTGGATCCGGGACGCGACGTGACGATTCTCGCGATGGGCGCCGCAGACACTCGATTCGCGGCTCTCGCCAGCGGCGCGATCGATGCATCAGTGCTTATCGCGCCGGTATCTTTTTATGCGAAGGAGCAAGGTTTCAAGGAACTGGCCGCCTTTCAAGATTTAGGATTTGTCCTGCCGAGCGGCGGCATTGTTGCGCGTGACGAAACCTTGAAAACCGACTCGGTGACGGCTGAGCGTTTTGTCCGGGCGACCATCATGGGCTTTCTTTACATGCGCGACAATCGTGCGGGAACGCTCAAAGTCATGTCACGCATGCTGAGGATCGATGACGCGACAGCGGCCAAGCTTTACGATTCGTCACGGCCGACTATGACGAACGACGGCACTGTATCCGGCGAAGCCGAGAAGAAGATGACTGCAATGGTGCTTAAAATCGCCGCAGTGAAAGAGCCTACGGCCGCCGACAAGCTCTATGACTTTGCGCTTGTGAAAAAAGCGCATCTCGCGCTACAAGCCAGGGGCTGGCGACCGGGGCCTTAGGACCGGAGCTCGATCGCTCGTCCGGCACGTTTTCAGGGGAAGTGCTCTTTGTGGCGCCTGTCCCGCTCGAACCGGTGGCAACAGATCGCCGGAACAAACTTTACGGAAAGAGAGGCGAGATAGGAGGTCTGGCATGTCGATCGCGAATATCGGCGATATAGATGTCTATTATGAACAGGAAGGAGAAGGCGAGCCGGTCTTACTTGCGCCGCCGTCGTGGTGGCCAAGCGACACCTGGAAGGTTGCAGTCGTGCCGTTCTTGTCAAAGCGCTATCGCACAATCACCTTCGACTGCCGCGGCACGGGTTACAGCAGCAAGCCGGACGGCGGCTACACGGTCGAGCAATTCGCAAAGGATTGTGCGGGTCTGCTCGCCCATTTGAAGGTGGCGCGATGTCATGCGGTGGGCTTCGCGCTGGGTGGACAGATTGTTCAGTCGCTCGCGATCCAGCAGCCGGAACTTGTGGCAACCCTAACGATTGCGGCGGCGGGCGCGGGGACGAAAGCGACCAGCGGCGGTCCGCGTGCACTGATCAACAGTGATGAAGAGGAAATTCGCGCTCACGGATTTGAACG
>DATACQ010000370.1:0-11866 GCA_036258955.1 Binatia bacterium | reverse complement strand
CCACACTTTAGCTTCCCGCAGGCGCGCGAAATCGGGCTGGAGATAGCGCAGTATTCCCTCTTCGGTCGCTCCAGGCAGAGTGAGAGTCCAAGCGAGCAAGATCAAAATGAGAAGGAACAGCATCGGCATGAAAACCTTATTCGCCTTCTCGATCCCTTTCTCAACACCGAAAAAAGTGATGGCCCAATTAGCCAACCAGACTAGTGCCAGAGAAAGGAGGATCGAGCTTTGTGGGGAGCCGACGTGCTCGGGGCCGGATGTCGCGCCGAGAAATTCTTTAAAAAAGAAGGCATTGGGGTCAGCGCCCCACGCCAACGTAAGAGAAAAACCCAGATAAGAGACGCACCAGGCAATCACCACCGCGTAGTAGGCGTTGATTCCGAACATCACAAACAGCACGGTCCACCACCCGAGCCATTCCCAGCGGGAATCGATTTTTGCAAACGAAAGCGGCGCCGAGCCGCGCATGCGATGACCAATACCGTATTCCAAGATCATGAGGGGAACGCCGGCGGTGATGAGCGCGACTACGTAAGGGAGCAGATAGGCGCCTCCGCCATTTTCATAGACGACGTAAGGAAAGCGCCAGATACTGCCTAGTCCGACGGCGGAGCCGATGGCGGCCGACAGAAATCCCCAGCGCGTGTTCCATTGAGCCCTGCGATTCGCTTGAGGAGCAGCTTCCGACATATTACCGGCGAGCAAGACGCGGGTTGTGGCGGCCCTGATCAGACAGTACAACACAATCTATATTGAAGGAGCCAATGCGGTCAAATCTTTCTGCTTGAGATCGCGTCAAGAGTCGGGTTTCGAACGAGTTAAAAAACCCCGGCATTAAATGAACCGGGTCGGCTCAAACACTCTCCACCTTAATGCGTCCGGTGCTGACAAAAGCTTGCGGATCAGATTGAGATGCACTATGACCTAGCCGAACCGAGATCTTTTTACGGAGGCTCTATGTCACAGGAGAGTATTTCGGTTATCCGCGGGATGTATGAGTCCTTCAGCAGGGGCGATGTATCTGCCGTGCTTAAACGAATGCACCAGCAGATCGAGTGGAAGGAGGCTGAAAACTTTATCTACGCCGAACGCAATCCTTATGTCGGCCCGCAGGCGGTGCTTGAAGGGGTCTTCATGAGACTTGCATCGGAATGGGCCGATTTCATGGTTATGCCCGAAGAGTGGCTCGATGCGGGAAATCACGTTGTGGTACTCGGGACTTACAGCGGACGGCACAAGGAATCCGGCAAAGAGGTGCGGGCACAGTTCGCTCATATCTGGGGTGTAGCCCACGGTAGAGTTGTTCGATTCCAGCAGTACACCGACACGAAGCAATTTGCCGAGGCCATCGTATGATTTCAGAGGCTGTAAGCCTTCCGGGGGATTAAGATCGAAGACTGGGGGGCCTGCGCTGAACGCTCAGGCCGTAGCAATTCTACTCGTTGGCCGATTCCGCGAACCCTTTCCCACAGCCTGGAGTATTTTCAATTGCTCTGAAACACGACGCGCCAAGGATTCACGTATCTCGTCCACAAAGAGCAAAAAAGCGACAGTCCATCCGGCGACCTTTACGATCCCGGCGATGAGCGCTATGGCCGACGATATTGCCAGCATACCGAACCCGGCAGCCAGGAAGATAAAGGGAAGAAACATCATCATCGTCTCACCCATTTGCTTATTTTGGCGATTTTCTAAGCACAGTCTGAAAGCGTGTCAAGCCCTGCCGATGTCGAGGGCAAACTCGCAATCCAATTTTCAATTCGTAGTCTCAGCCCCAGATTTGGACTGGCTGCCGAACTTGACAAGTGCCCATTGAGAATTAAATTTCGAACAGAAGATGAAACTACGAAAGGAGGTACTAGGCTATGTTTGGTGAATTGATGAGATGGAATCCGGCTGCGGAATTGTCCAGCTGGCACCGTGACATCGATGAACTGTTCGGTCGGTTCTTCGAGCGCCCTGAAAGCTCGATGGGCAGCTGGGTGCCTCGGATTGAGACGTCCCGCAAAGACAATGAATACATTGTAAGACTCGATCTCCCGGGCGTCGATCCCAAAGACGTTCAGGTCCATGTGGAAGGCAATCTATTGTCGGTTGCGGGGGAGCGGAAGACTGAAGAGAAGGGGACGGATTACCAGGAGACCTACTACGGCAAGTTTGAGCGAACGGTAACGTTGCCTCAGGGTGTTGAGTCGGACAAGATTGCAGCCCGCTACGAGCATGGCGTTCTTGAAATCCGAGTGCCGCTTCCGGCGCAGCTTGCCGGACGAAAGATCCCCGTGCAGATCGGGCAGAAGGAAAATCCGAAGCTGGAATCGAAAGCCGCGTGATTTGCGCAGCGGCTTAAAACCGCATCGAGTGGTTTACGAAGGGGTCCCAATTGGGCCCCTTTCTTTTTCTGTCGCGCTTCTCGGACGCCTGGTCGAGAGCTCTATCCCCAAGTAGCCGGAACTGGGGGTGGCAGAGGCCCACGGTTCGTGCGATGCAGTCGGGATATTTGCTGCACACGGTCCCCAATGCTTCCAGCGCACCGCTTAGGCAGGGCGCACGAGCGCTCGAGTCAGCTATCGTCCGGACTGCTTACCTTCTCCGGCCTCAACCCGGATGCAGACCTCTCGCCAAGCAACAAAGAACCCTTGTCAAGCTGAATTTTCGGATTATATTTTCGTTCGTCGTTGAAATATATGCTTGTCGAGGGGTGAAATATGGCCTTGGTAAGATTAGGACAGCCGCTTGCTCCAGTGTCCTCTCCCTTAAGCAGACCTCTTCGAATCGCCCAAATAGCGCCGCTTTACGAGAGCGTCCCTCCTAAGCTTTACGGCGGCACCGAACGCATCGTCGGTTATTTGGCCGAAGAGCTGGTTCGGCGCGGGCACGAGGTTACGTTGTTTGCCGCCGGGGATTCCACCGCCAACGTTCCGCTCGCCGCCGGGAGCCCGCAAGCGCTGCGACTGAAGGGGCTGGACCATCTCGGCCCTATGCTGCATATGCCAATGCTCAGCGGCGTCTATGACCAGGCCAGCCGTTTCGACGTCATCCATTCGCACGTTGATTGCTTAAGCTTTCCGCTCGCACGTCTGGTTCAGGTGCCGACGGTTTCGACGATGCATGGCCGTCTCGATCTCAAAGAGATGTTGCCTATTTACCGGTATTATAAAGATCAGCCGGTTGTCTCTATTAGTCACGATCAGCGCCGGCCGCTTCCCGAAATGAACTGGGTCGGCACCGTCTACCATGGATTGCCGCGCAACCTGTTGAAGTTCCGTTCGGAGCCCGGCGACTACCTAGCTTTTTTGGGAAGGATCGCGCCGGAAAAGCGACCGGATCTTGCCATCGAGATTGCGCGCCGGTCCGGGATCCCCTTAAAGATTGCAGCGAAAGTCGATCGTGCGGATCGCGAGTATTTCGAGAGCGTTATCAAGCCGTTGCTCTCCACTGCGGAAGTCGAATTCCTCGGTGAAATCGATGAGGCGCAGAAGCAGGACTTTCTTGGCGGCGCCCTTGCGCTGCTGTTCCCCGTTGACTGGCCGGAGCCGTTTGGTCTCGTCATGATCGAGGCGCTCGCTTGTGGTACCCCGGTCATCGCCAGGCCATGTGGCTCGGTCCCTGAGATTCTCCGCCACGGCGTCAGCGGGTTTATCGACGCCTCCGTCGACGATCTCGCTGCCGCCGTTCACAAGGTCCGTGATCTTTCACGCCGTATATGCCGGGACGAATTTGAAAGGCGATTTACGGCTGAAGTCATGGCGGATAATTACGAGCAGGTCTACTATCAGCTGGCGGACAGTTACCGGACCGTGCAACGACCCGTCGCCCAGCCCAGGCACAGCGTGGCCGATGCAGCGCTCGCCCGCGAAGCCGCGCGCCGCTGGAATACGGACCTCAACGGATATGATCCGAACTCAAGCCCAAAGCGCGGGTTCGTCCGGCCGCTATTTAAGGATCCCCGGCAAACGAACGGTCTGGACGATAGCAGCTTGGATACCTAGGCTCGCCTTGGGCCGTGCTAGGGTGGGGCGAGTTTAAACCCGGATCCGCAGTTGAACCTAGCTACCGCGAGAACGAGGGGCGAGCCTGACGTAATGAAGAGAGCCAAGCGTGCAGCTTCAAAGTCATCTTCGCCCTTCTCGCTGCAAATGGTTTAAATTCTTGGCGGGGCACAAGCACCGGTAATCGACGTCCGGTCAGAGGCAGCGTCCATTGGCTTCGCTACCAAGGTTTGCTCCCCGAGTCCGCATAAAGACCAACTGCGGAACCGGGATTCATCTGTGTTGGCCGTCTGAATCGTTGTCCTAATCTTGCCGCAGCAGGGAAATCAGTCCGTCTATTTCGCCTGGTGTAGTCCGAAAATCTGATGATACAGCTCTGTTACTTCTTTCAGGTTGACGGCTCTTGAGCTCGGAGTAACAAAAACAAAATCGCGCTGCAGTAATTCCTGTAGCCAGGGTTGGTGCTTGACTCCTTTTCTGACGGAGATGCGGCCGGTCAGGTCAGACATCTTGGTTTGGCCATCCTGGGAAATCAACCAGTCGTAAAACAGAATTGCCGCGTGAGGATTGGGCGCGCGCTGCAGTAAGGCCAGCAGATCAGGTTCACCGGCGTAGGGATCGAAGATCCGGAAATCAATGGGTGCCCCTTTGGATTTGAGCTCGGCTACTCGCCGGCCGCGCGCCGCTATGGCAATGGACGATTCGCCACCGAGCAACAACTGGACTCTCATCACACTGCTCGAGCCCGGCATGTGCAGATTTTGCTTTGCCAGGCTTCTCATGTATTCGAGCCCTTTTTCCTTTCCCATGTGATCCAGCATCACGGAGAACCAGTCATAATCTTCGGTGCCGAGGCTCATCTTGCCGCGCCACTTCGGATTCAGAAGCTCCTGATAATTCTTTGGCACCTCCTGCGGGCTCACTAACTTCGTATTGTAGGCGAGCACGATGGGCGTGATGTCGAAAGCTGTCCAGTAGCTGTCCGCGTCGAACGACCCTTGAAACAGGCTACCCCGTTCCGGAGAAGCATAGGGTGTGGAGAGTTGGCGCTCCTTCAGCTGCCAGACTTCTATAGGGGCGGAGCCGACTAGATCCACGGCAAACCGCCCGGCCTTCGCCTCCGTATCCACTCTGCGAAATACTCCAGACGGCGTGGAGCGAAACGCATGGGTTTTGACAAACGGATAGGCCTGTTCGAAGGCCGCCAGAATCTTTGGGTAGTCGGATAAGCTCACGGAGGTGTAGATAACCACCTGGCCTTCCTTTTTCGCGCCCTCTTCGAGAGTAGCTTTTCTTTGCGCCGGCTGAAGTCCCTGTATTTTCTTTAAGACCTCACTACCTGTAGCGGCGCCGCTGGTGGCGTGAAATGAAAAAGTGGCAAGAACAAAAAAGAAGCTGGCCAAAAACTTCGGCATTGCTGTTCGATCCATGCCCTACTCTTTTTCTGGTCCGCCTTTTTCTTTTGGCAGTGGTTTTCCGCTCCATCCCCAGGTGGAGATGTCAAATATGTTGCCGTCGGGATCCGCCCCTCGCGTTTCGGCATAGCTCGTGCCCTTCGGCCGCTTCTTCGGCGCGCCCTCCGGGTGGAGTTCTTGAATTCTCTTCGCGATAGTCTCCTGGTCGTCCACATGAAAGCCAAAGTGATACATGCCCATGTGTTTAAGATCGTCCGGATCTTTCGGATCGTTGGCATTCAAGATCGCTAAATTGACCTCCCCATCGGACAAGTGCACCGATCCGTTTTTCGTGCGAAAGACTTCCTCGAGCTCGAAGACTTTTTTGTAGAATTCGGCAAGCTTCTCCGGTTGATGGGTCAGCAGTGCAAGATGTCTTAGTTTCGCCATGATAATCTCTCCTCAGTTGGATGATGTTCATTAGCACCTGGCGAAAGTTGAAGCAAATGCGCGCAAGCTAGGCAGAGCGTGTCAGGTTAGCGTAGATGTTGCTGAGTGGATGGCTCCAGTTTTTCGGTAACACCCCGTCGCTTTTCTCCTTGACAGCGAACTGGTGCAGTAATATGGGTTATGCGGCCCCTTTCATTTGTATCCTTGACAGGAGATGACCAATGAAAATCGACAGCATTGATCACGTGGTCTTAACGGTGAGGGATATCGCTGCGAGCTGTGAGTTCTATGCGAAAGTGCTCGGGATGGAGATCGTGACCTTTGGCAATAGCAGGAAAGCTTTGACTTTCGGATCACAGAAGATCAACCTGCAACAATTTGGGCGGGAGAGCACTCTGGTCGCAGACAAGCCCACACCCGGTTCAGCCGATCTGTGCTTTGTTACGTCGGTGTCTCTTGGAGAAGTTTTGTCCCACCTGGAATCGTGCCGTGTAAACCTGATAGCAGGGCCCGTCAAACGGGACGGAGCCCGAGGGACGATGATGTCCGTCTACTTCCGCGATCCGGACATGAACCTGATCGAGGTGTCAAACTATCCCACCGCAAATTGAGAAGACCTTGAAGTTATTCCTCGCATAGCCGTCTTTAGGATGGAAGAGAAACCTCGGACCGCTGGAGCCTCGGTCAGAGATCGTGTGTTGTTCACGTGTGATCCCGAGTTGATCGATGCTGGCGTTGCGAGAGCTGGATTAGCGGCGGAGCTGATTGTCAATGCGATCGCAGGCAAAACGACACATGTAGTCTTCTGCTTCACGCGCACTCGCAAATACGCGCTGGCTGGAAAACTCGAGATGCTGTCCGTCAGCGAAATCGATGTAACCGTGCCATTTCCATGCGTCATTGCGGCGATCTTTACTGACGATTGCGATGATATTTTGGTTGCGGTGTGAACGAGTAATTTTGTAGCGCGAGCGCTTTTCATCAAACATAGTCATAATCATACCTTACTGATTGAGGAGCGCCTTAGCAAGCGCTTGGGCGCTCGTCAGGACGCATTCCGAACGGTGTCTGAGTCCAAAGCACGGGGGCTCAAACAAAGCAGCGCGTCCTCGACAACTGTAGGTTTTAAGGCTACAGTGACATTCTTACGTCATCCGTCCGAGCTTAGAGCCGGGTCAGACAGGACCGGAAGCCCGCCCGGGAGGTCCGATGGCCACGCAACTCTACAACGGCTCGCTCCTAATATCCGCGCCCATACGGCGTCCATCTCCCGAGGTCTGGATTCCTGACCCGTACGTTTCGTGGCTCCAACGCCGACCCTATCAGTTTCATCATTATCCGGAGCTCCCTGCGCTGATTTCTTCTGCAGAAGAACCTCTTTCCACTGGCGTCTCGGCGAGCAGGAGCTGGAGTGCTCCGCGCGTTTAGCAAATTGCCGGAAGTGCGGAATCAAACCACCGGTGTGGACGCGCAGGCTTACAGGAGAGCCAGACCAGCCGCATAACGCCCAATGAAGAGCTCACAAGAGCCGAGAACCCGGAGTTCGCCGCGCTCAGCAACGCTCATCGAGGCGGGAAGATAATTGACTCGTGCCCAAATCATAGAGACGCTCATAGGCAAGGGTGAAAAAATGAAGAAGCGTAAAACGTTAGCACTTGGTGGACCGACGATGGTTTTCGCGGAAACAGACGAGACATCCGAGCTCGAACTACTGGAGGGCGAGGACACGGCCGATAGCGATGTTATCCAATCGGATACCGACGATGTTGCAGCAGATACGGAGGAAATCTCCGCTCAAGATTCGGAGCATGATCTTCACGGAGACGCGGGCCCTGTAAATAATCGTATGGTCGCGCGATATCTTGCGGAAGTGCGCTCGACCCGACTGCTGAGCCGCGAAGATGAAACCAAATTGGCACAGGAGATAGAGGAGGGAGAGCGCCGGATCACCGAAGAAGCTTGTTCATCGCTTTTGGCACTGCGATGGACGCTCGACTTGGGGAAACAAATCACTGCCGGGTCCACGAGAATGCGTGATGTAGTTAACCTTCCAATCAAGCAATCGGGCGAGCACGTTAACGATGAATCCGAGCTGAAAACGCATTTTCGCTCGGCCCTGACAAAGCTCAGGAACGTCGCTGCAGCCTTCCAAAGCACTGCCGCGCGAGCTACTCCGTCAACGAGTACGGGAGCCGACTTCGCGCCGAGGATGGCCCGACAGAAAAAAAGGATTGGGGTCCTTATTAGATCGCTGGAGTTGAACCGGGAACAATTGGAAACCCTTATCCGAGAACATTCGCGCATTCGTGATTTGGCCAATACCATTGAGGCAAAACTGACGACGGCGCGGGCGCGGCGCAAGGAAATAGATGTACTGGAAAGGTCGATCGGGATGTCCGTTCGTGAGCTCGAGCTCAAAGTGGCGACGATCGCCGACGAAAAAACAAAAGTTGCGTTGGCAAAGCGTGATTTCGTTCAAGCTAACCTGCGTTTGGTCGCCTCGATTGCAAGTAAGTACTGCGGCCGCGGTCTTTCTTATTCGGATCTGATTCAAGAAGGCAACATCGGTCTGATGAAAGCCGTAGATAGATTCAACTACAAACTGGGGTTTCGCTTCTCCACCTATGCCAATTGGTGGATCCGCCAGGCGATGACGCGATCCCTCGCCGACTGTTCGCGTACGATCAGGATCCCTGTCCATATGGTCGAACTGACAAACCAGGTAAATCACACGATCGCAACTCTGGGGGGAAGACTCGGCCGAACACCTGATGAGAAGGAAATCGCAACGCATATGGAGGTGCCTGCGGCAAGCGTTAGAACGGTTTTGCGTCTGGTGAAGGAACCTGTGTCTATGGAAACACCGTTGGGGTACGATGACACGAGTTGCATTGGAGACATCATCAAGGACGAGCGTACGCCTGATCCGGAGTCCGTACTGATGGCTCTCCGGTGCCGCGATGAGATACATCGGGCCCTAAAGCGGCTCAGCCCGCGAGAGGAGAAAATCATCCGGATGCGATTCGGCATCAGAGAAGCCATGGAGTATACCCTGGAAGAAACCGGCGACGTTTTCGGCGTCACGCGTGAACGCATCCGGCAGATCGAAGCCGCTGCGCTGAGAAAACTCCGATGGCGCGACGCGGTCACCCGGGGAACAAAGGCCAACTTGAAAAGCAGAGTCGCGCCGATCTGATCGAGCAGACTCGCTTGTTAACGCGGCGGGCAAGCGCTGGAGGAATATTTTTTGAAGGTGTAGTGTCCAATTGACATCACCCCGCCAAACCCGTACAGTAAGGTGTCTTCTTCAGTATCAGGCCTTCTGAGGAAAGCACAAATGTGAAGGCCTCTTGTCAGTCTCTCGCCTTGCGAAGCGATTCCGAATGACTCTCCGACCAGAGCTTGGACTAAGATTTCTTCTGCCCATGTTCTCTCGCATTTGCAGTCAGATTCTCAGGGTCAAAGACCATAACATCTCTCATAGGAGGAGAACATGGGTAGTAAATTATACGTTGGCGGTTTGCCTTACTCTGTAACCGGCGGGCGTTTAGAGGAACTTTTCTCGGCGCATGGCACGGTAGAGTCAGCAAACGTCATTTCTGATAAGTTCACGGGACAATCACGGGGCTTCGGCTTTGTAGAGATGAGTTCCGGAAGCGAAGCACAAACCGCGATCTCGGCACTCAACGGTACTCAATTTGAGGGCCGCACTCTGACCGTCAACGAGGCAAAGCCGATGGCAAAGCGCGATAACTTTGGCGCTGGAAGAGGCCGCGGCGACCGTGACGGCGGCCGTGGCCGCTGGTAGGCTGCGCTAGAACAAGCGAAGCAGCAAAAGGGGGCAATAGGTCGGGTTGCCCCCTTTTTTTATGAATGCAATGCGGTGATGAACCGCTGCGGCGAGGATCATCGGAGGTGTAAACATGAGCGAAGTTGTGCCTGCCGCTGAAACTCTTGGCGCCGCCGCGCCGCACGCTTCATCGAACATTCGCCATCTCTGCCGGATGGAAATTCCGGGCGGAGGTCAGATTGTCATCGACGGGAAATACGCGTACATCGGCCATCAACACCGGCCGCACGGAACAACGATACTCGACATTTCCGACCCGCGCAGACCGGAGACTCTTAGCGTTTTAATGGTCAACCATCCGTCCTCGCACTCGCACAAGGTGCGGATCGTCGGCGACCTGATGGTCGTCAATTCCGAGTTCGAGCCTGGCTCCGGTCGCCGCGAGGAATACCCCGACGGCGGTTTCCGTATCTATGACATCAAGGACCGAAGCAATCCCAAGCTCGTGAGCTTCGTGAAAACGCATGGAAAGGGTGTGCACCGTTTCGATATCGACGAGAACTATGCCTATATCTCAACGGAAATGGAGGGCTTCGTCGGCAACATTCTCGTTATCTACGATATCCGAAATCCCTCGAAGCCGGTGGAGGTTTCTCGCTGGTGGATGGAGCGACAGAACGTCGCGGGTGGCGAGGAGCCGCACCCCAAGCGCGCAGAGCACCGCTTACACCATGCGATGCGCTGCGGCACGGAAATGTATGCCGGCTGCTGGATGTCGGGGATCTCGATCATCGACGTGAGCGACATCAACAGGCCGCGCACGCTCTCACGGTTTGAGTATGAGCCGCCGTGCCCCGAACCGACACACACCTTCCTCAGGGTGCCGCATCCGATTGTTGGCAGGCGCATCGCGGTATCGACTGAGGAGGAACGCGCGCGGCGCGGCAGCGATGCCGGCAAGCCGCACGCGCCGCTGCGCACCTGGGATGTCAGCGATCCGAGCGCGCCGAAGCTGCTGTACTCGTATTACTTGCCGGAGTCCGCTACTCCCTACCCTGCCGCCAACGTCCGCTTCGGGACGCATCAGCTGCGCGAGAAGGTGGACGAAGACAATCTTCTTTACGTCACCTGGTTCGCCGGCGGGCTCAGAATCATCGATATCAGCGATCCGACGAAACCCCAAGAACGGGGCTACTTCATACCGAAACCAGCGGATGGGCTCCGGGCGCCGCTAACCAACGACGTCTTCAAGGATAATCGCGGTCTTCTGTGGGTCACCGACAAAGAGCGCGGCCTCGACGTGATCGAATACTTAAGTTAACGATGAGCACGAGGCCGTAGACACTCGCGCTCGTTGGATGCGCTATCCGCTGCCCCTGTCAAGCCGCAGGTTCATGTCCTACACCTCCATCTCCGCATTGCGGAACTAAGGAAGGTTCAAAAGCGATCTTTTCCGGGTGAGGAACTTGCCCATATGTGAAAAAATAATCACCGCGAGCGCGATGAACAACGTGATGAAAATCACCACGAGGTACACATTGACGCGCAGAAGCGGCTCTTCCCATCTTGGAATATCCGCCAAATCAGTCTGGAATATTCCTTTCGCAAAATCGTAGACATAGACGTTTTGCCACTGAAAACAAGTAATCGGCCTTGCAAAATGTATGTCGTCTCGTTGCGTCGCTGCGGGAACGTCGGCTGACTTATAGATGCAGGTCTTAAATTCCAGCGCTGCATTTTTTACGCCGGTTCCGGTAACGAACGCCCCATCCGGGTAATCGGTCATATAAACAACCGGATTTTTCGGCTTTTCGGTACCATAGTATTTCTGGGTCCGACGGTCGTATGAACCAGGTCTATTCCACCTCAATAGATAAAATCTGCCGTATTCGGGATCGCTGTTGTACGCGGGATCAGTGTCATGCGAATCAATCACCCAATGCGGAAAGCAAAAAGGAATTTTTTCCCCGAAGCTCGGTACCACGTAACTAAAATTCCTATCAATCTTGCCGTTGCCATTCTGGGAACTCTCAAAAACGCAGCCTTTTACGAACTGGACAATCGCGTATTTCTCGAGCGCATCCACAGCATCGGTCTCGTATTCCATAATGACGCCGTTACCGTACGTGGGGTGATTGGGATCGTCGCTGAACCAAACTTCGTAAACAGAGGTTGTGAGCGTGAATCGTTTTAGATCACACGTATCCGCCGACATGCAGTTCGAGTTTGAAAAGACCTGTTTT
>DATACQ010000369.1:0-2731 GCA_036258955.1 Binatia bacterium | reverse complement strand
ACCAAGAGGTCCAACAGGTGCTTACGATGGAGGACACGATTGCGGCGCTGGAGCAATCTTACCTCCAACTCGCGGCCGGAGAGGCGGTCTGCCGCCCGCGCATAGATATTCGCATACCCACCAGCGATCCGGCCCGGAACTACCAGTGGGGCACCATGGAGGGAGGATCGACCGCCGGTTATTTCGCCATCCGCATGAAGTCCGACATCATCTATGAAACAAAATACAATGGCGTCGTGACGCAGGAGAAATACTGCGTCCGGCCCGGGCTTTACTGCGGCCTGATCCTTCTGACCTCGATCGAAAACGGCGACTTGCTTGCCTTTATCAACGACGGCTACCTGCAGCACATGCGGGTCGGCGCCGATGGCGGCATCGGCGTGAAGTACCTCGCGAACAAGGGCGCAGAGGTGGTCGGCATCCTGGGCTCCGGCGGCATGGCGCGTACGCACTTGGAGGCTTTCACACGGGTGCGCAACATCGAGAAGCTGCAGGTGTTCAGCCCGACGCGTGAGAACCGCGAACGCTTCGGGCGCGAGATGGCCGCCAAATACAACATTGAGGTGAAAGTGTGCAACCGTCCCGAAGACGTCTACAAGGGCGCGCACATCCTGGCGGCTCTCACCGATTCTGCGGTCGAGGTGACCAACGGCGCGCTGCTCGAGAAGGGCACCCATATTGTCGTGGTCGGCGGCAGCGGCAAGCCCGATGCCGAGAGCCTAAAGCGGGTGGACGTCTACCTGCGGTTTGGAGACACGCCGGCGCCCGCAGGGCATCCCGAGCTCGCCACCGACGCCGAGCACATCGGCTATGAGGCGCGGCCGCAAGACGCTAAGTACGGCGACGGCCGCCGGGGGCGCCGCAAGCACGGCAACTCGCTACCGGATCGGCGCATTACACTGGCCGATCTCGTCACCGGTAAGGTGAAGGGGCGCACCTCGCCCGACCAGATCACCTATTCTGAGCGCGGTAATCTGCAAGGCGCGCAGTTTCACGCGGTAGCCGGCAGAGTCTACGAGCTTGCGAAGCGCGCCGGCCTCGGCCGGGAGATTCCGACCGAATGGTTTCTGCAGGACATTCGTGACTGAACGCTCTTTCGGCTGGGTCAACAGTCGGGCAGCGCAAATTAGAATTAGTTGATCACTGCTCATGCCGCGTCGACGATCTTGGGCGTGGAGCAATTATCGTCAACGGACCTTCAGCCACTCCCGCCATCTTGCCGGCAACCCGTGGATAAACGAACGATCAGCGGCTTTGGCAAATCTCAGCAAAGCGGACGAGGGTTGCTCCGATGAAACAATTCAAGCTTACGGTGATCATTGTGCTTGGCGTTGTCCTCGCACCAGGACTCCAGATGGCTGCGTCAGAAGTCGTTATCGGTGACGCGAATATTAGCGCCCGGGTTAGCCCGCTTTGGATAGCGCAAGAAAAAGGATTTTTTTTCGCGCCGCGCCGCTCGATAACGTCAAGGCGTGGATCTCGGCCGATTGGCCGGCGTGATGTAGTCGGTAGCAACGCCGGCCTCCTGCAGACGCCACTATGAACCAGCCGGATTCGCGCGCTGGTATGCATCGATAATCTCACCGCCCGTGGCGAACCAAACGCGCTCGTGTTTCTTGATGTGAGCGAGCGCGCGCTGAAGATATTTGATACGCAGCGGCTGCCCGATGATCATTGGGTGAAGCGGGATGCCCATGACTCTGGGTTGCTTGGTGCTATCAGCGTAGAGCGTGTCAAATTGATCGACGACCGAGCGAAAATATTGTTCGCCGGTGTAGCCTTTTCTAAGAAATAACGGGATGTCATTGATCTCCATGCAATATGGGATCGAATACATCCTGCCCGTTTTTACTTTCATCGGGTAAGGTTGATCATCGTTGTTCCAATCGCCGCAATAGACGACGCCCTCTTCGGCTAGGATATCGAGCGTATTGTACGTTTGAGTAAGCCCGGTTCCCAACCAGCCCCGCGGCCTTCGCCCGGTCGCCTGCTCGATGGTCTTCAGCACGGTTTGGATGACCTCTCGCTCCTTTTCTACGTTCAAGCCCGCCAGGCTTTCGCTGTTCGTGATTCCGTGTCCCATAAATTCCCAACCGCGTTTTTTCATTTGTTCGAGCGCCTTCGGATGGGCTTCGGCCACAGCGGAGTTCAGCGCGACAGTCGCTTTCATTCCAGCCGCGTCCAGTGTATCCGCGACGCGCCACAGACCGACTCGCATGCCGTATTCTCGCCAGGCATAATTTATAACGTCCGGCACGGTATTTCTGACGTTCGGGGAAACACCCGTGCCGGCAGGCGAATCGTAGTGCCAGACCTCCACGTTAGGCGCGATCCAGACAGCGAGGGTTTTGTCGCCCGGCCATTTGAACGGCTTTCTCTCATAGATGAACGAATCTTCATAACGCTCCGCTCGCCGCACCGATTTCCCTTCGGCTTGAGCGAACGCGCTCCTCGGCGCCAGGCCGGAAGCAACCATCCCTGCACTTCCCGCCAAAAAAAGCCCTCGCTTGAGAAACTCTCTTCGTCTGAAATCAGTCTTCATGTTTGCGCCCTCCTGTACATAGCTTCGTTCTTGTTCTGGAGCCCGCCGGATCCGACGTTATCGCAAATATCAGGTTTCGTCCTCGTGATACAACTGGACGTGCAAGAAATTTCTTGAGGATTACAAGCCGTTCTGATGCTTGCCCATCAGAGTCAGGATTTGTCGGGGCGGAACTAGATATCGAGTTAT
>DATACQ010000368.1:0-3418 GCA_036258955.1 Binatia bacterium | reverse complement strand
GGCGCTGATTAGCGATCATGGCGCAACGACCTACGCATCGCTGCAGAAGACGGTAAACAGCGTCGCGGCCGGGTTGATCGAGCGCGGTCTCGTCCGCGGCGATCTGGTGCTGATCAAAATGGGCAACTCCGTTGAATTTGCGGCCGCCTTTCTCGCGTCCGTAAAACTCGGCCTAGTGCCGGCGCTGGTGAATTCCGTTCTCACGGCGGCCGAATTACGCGCGGTTTTGGAGCAAACCCGCCCCAAATTGATTTTCACCGAGGCGTCTCGCGCGGAGGCCGTCCGCGAACTGAGACCAACCGGCTTGATCGGACCCGTCGTCTGTGCGGGTGGCGCGCCAGAAACCGAAATCCCCTTGGAAGCGCTGAGATCATCGCCCGCGCCAGCCGTGCCGTTCGCGGATACGCGCGCGGACGAGCCCGCGTTCATCGTCTACACTTCGGGCACGACCGGCAAACCCAAAGGGATCGTTCATGCCCATCGGTGGATCGTTGCCGCGGGCGATTTAAACCGTTACCGCCTGCCGCCCGAACGAGGGGATGTCGTGCTGGCCACCGGCGAGTGGAGCTTCATCAGCGCGCTCGGTCACAACTTGCTCTTTCCGCTGCGTAACGCTGTCACCGGCGCGGTGCTTTCCAGTCGCGCCACACCGAAAAACATTCTCCCCGCCATAGAAAAATTTCGCGTGACAGTGCTGCACTCCGTGGCTACGGTTTACCGCCGTTTGCTGGCCCTGCCCGCGTTTGAGAAGCAGCACGATCTGCGGACCCTGCGCTGCGCCCACTCCACCGGCGAAGCGCTGCGCGAAGCGACCTATACCGAATGGAAGCGACGCGTCGGCTCGGAACTCTACGAGCACTACGGCGTCTCGGAATATCAGCTGGTCATCGGCCACGGAGCGTGCCATCCGGTCAAGCCGGGCTCGGTGGGAAAGCCGCTGCCCGGAGTCGATGTCGCGATCCTGGATGACGACCTCCGTGCCGTGGCATCGGACGAGATCGGCCAGTTCGCAATTTCAACCCGCGACCCGGAACTGTTTCTCGGCTACTACAACGATCCGGCGCGCACCGAGGCTGCGATTCGAGACGGCTGGTATTTAACAGGCGATCTCGCGTACCAGGACAGCGACGGCTATTTCTTTATCGCCGGCCGTCGCGACGACTGCTTCAAAAGCCGGGGCATCTTCATTTCGCCGACGGAGATCGAGAACGCGCTGCAAAAGCATCCCGCCGTGATCGAAGCCGCAGTCGTCCCCGAACCCGACGCCGAAATTGGCAACAAGATTCGAGCCATACTAGTAGTGGCCCAGGACTACGACCCGTGTGAAGCATTGCGCGACAACATCCATTCCGCTCTACGCTCCCAGCTTGCGCCCTACAAGATCCCCCACAAAATCGAATTCACCGACACTCTCTCCAAAAGCGCGCTGGGAAAAATCCTCCGCGCCGCATTGTGATCAGGTTCGCGGTTCGCGGCACGGTCCGGCGACGTCCATGTCAGCTGAACGCGGAGCCTCTATGCTGGAATGGCGCTTTTCCTATTTTGGGTGAACCGACAGGCGAAGGGAAGGTAAGTTCGTTGAATGGCGGAATCCGAATCCGGAAATCTAGATTTACGGGGTCGGGAGTCCTCGATCAAAGACTCCCGACCCCTTTAAAAGCCTTCGACTCGGAGCAGACTTTTTTGAACTTTGAACCCGCACGCGCCTAGTGCCGCGCTTTGACCGATCGCTCCACTTCGCGTTGCGCTTCTTTGCGCCTGAGGGTCTCGCGCTTGTCGTAGAGCTTCTTGCCGCGCGCGAGGCCGAGCTCGACCTTCGCTCTGCCGTTTTTGAAGTACAAGCGCAAGGGCACCAGGGTGAAGCCCCGTTCCTTGGTTTTGCCCGTCAGCCGCTCTATCTCACGACTATGCAGCAAGAGTTTTCGCGCACGCGTGGGCTCGTGATTGAATTGATTCGCGCCCGGATACGGGCTGATGTGAACGTTCAGTAGAACCGCTTCACCTTTTTGGATGCGGGCGAAACCATCCTTGAGATTGGCTTTGCCGTCGCGCAAGGATTTTACCTCGCTCCCGACCAGCACAAGCCCAGCCTCGTAAATCTCATCGATGAAGTAGTTATGGCGCGCCTGCCGGTTGACGCAAATCGGCTGCTCACCGGAAGCGCCGTTCTTCTTAGTTGCCATTGCCTCTGAATCTGTCGTCGGGAGTAATCAAACCGCCGGACGTAATCATCTTGAAAGCTTCTTCCATCGTCATGTTCAACGGCGTCACGTCATGGCTGGGCACTAGGACATAAAAGCCGGAGGTTGGATTGGGGGTCGTGGGCACGAAAACATTTACCAGTTGGACATCTTTCTTGTGCTCCAAGTGGGGCCATACGTGGCCCATCGCGAAGGCGACCGTATAGATTCCGGAGCGCGGGTATTCGATCATGACCACCTGGCGCTGCGCATAGGATTGGTCCAGGAGTGTCTGCACGAGTTTTTGCACGGCTGTATAAATGCCGCGGAAAATCGGTATGCGCACAAAGATTCTATCCCAGGCCTTGAGAAAGCGTCGGGTCGCCACGCCGCGGGTCAAAGCGCCAAGAAACAGGATAAGCGCGACGGTAATCGCCGCGCCCAGACCCGGGATAGCAAACGGCAAATGAGTCTTCGGATTGATTTGATTCGGTAGGACATCGATAATTCCGTCCAGCAGCCCGATGACCCAGCCGAGAAACCAGAGCGTGATCACCACCGGCAGAAATACCAGCAGCCCCGCCAAAAAATAGCGCTGGAGTACTTCGCGCAAGCTAAAGCCGGTTATCTTCTGCGCCTCTTGGGTCAAGGGGTCACCTCCCGGACTTGAAGCACGACATTATCGATAAGCCGCGCTTTGCCGATCCAAACGGCCAAAGCCAGAACGGCGTTTTCACTCACCTCATCGATCTCGCGCAAGTTTTCACCGTCGGCTAAAGTCGCGTATTCCAAGCGCGCAAGCGGCTCGGCCGCGATTTCACTGTGTACTCTTTCGAGAATCGCGGCAGCGCTGCGCTCGCCGTTTTTGACCAGGCATTCCGCACGGCGAAGCGAGCGCGAAAGACAGAGCGCCGCCTGGCGCTCTGCCGTGCTCAAATAGGCGTTGCGGGAGCTCATTGCTAAGCCGTCGGGTTCGCGCACCGTTGGATGGGCGACGATCTCCACCGCCAGATTCAGGTCCCGCGCCATGCGCCGGATAATCTGCAGTTGCTGATAGTCCTTGCAGCCAAATATCGCAGTGCTGGGCTGCACGATATTAAAAAGCTTGGTCACCACAGTTGCCACGCCGCCGAAATGTACCCGGACGGTTTTCAAACCAGCGTCCGGGTGGGGGGGCTCGGTGCCCGTATGTGCGGCGCATTTCGACCCGGCCACTTTCGCGGCGTGGCAACTGTGGT
>DATACQ010000367.1:0-10854 GCA_036258955.1 Binatia bacterium | reverse complement strand
AACTTTTATACGATCGGCAGCGAAAAGAGCGAAAAATGACTTTGAAAACTGCTTGGTGAGTGTCTTCGCCACCTTCAGGCTCGCCCCTCGCGCTCGCAGTAGGTAGGTTCGACTGCGGAATCCGAGATTAGTGGAACGGTCGGAACAGCGACGGCACGATCTACAGGCATGCGCGCGGGTTAAGATATTGTTACCCTTTCATGTCAAGAGATAAAATCATCGGCGAGCTCTCGCATAAACCAGTCGCCGGTCATGTCTAGCGGCGGCGGAATCTCTTGCAGCGGGATCTCCTGCTGGATCGATTCCAGAATCGCCCGCGCGGTGTCGGCAAAGTCGCGCATCGCCAGGAGCACAATCACGGCTCTTTTGCGATCCACAGTGCGGACAATGCCCACCTCTTCGTAGGATTCGAAAATAAACTTGATGTACGCGATGTTCGCAGGGGGAGTTTCTAAATACATGAGTTGTAGCTCCGCCATGGGCTCCTCAGCGGTGCAGGAGTCGATCAAGCGAATCCGGCAGCCACGTGCTTTCACCTCTCCCTTTACGGCCGGAGAGGTCGTCGGCGCCCCAACGCAGTGCCTGAGCGAGGGCGCGATTTTCCGGACGGATTCTTACATTAGGCAGCTTGCCGTCGACGCGAAAGGAGAGCACGAGCCGGCCCTTTCGATCGCGAAAGTATCGAATCGCGCCATATTCGCGCTGTAGGTCCCGGGTGGCAGTGGGTGAAAAAACAACAACGCCCTTGGCCGCAGTGGTGCCGTCCAAAGCGACCCATCCGGACCCGCTAATCGCGTACTCGGAGGTCAGAAGCGAAAAGTCCTGAGCGCGCACCCGCTGCGCCTCGACACTGAAAGTCGCTTTGGCCTCTTGAACCGGTGTGTGCTCCCGTTCGAGGACGGCTGCGAAGCTTTGAGGAATTCGTTGCGTGGTTGTGGTTTGTTCTTGGCTGTCCATGCGGTAGAAAAGCCGGGCCATCAAGTTAAAATCTTTGATCGTGCCGTTGCGAATGACCGCCACTCCGGATCCTGTTAAGGTTTCCCAGAGTGCTCCGTCGGCCACCGCGCTAGCCCCAAATTCTCCGCGCAAAGCAAGCTCGCCATCAAACCGCTCTTTGATTTGTGGCGCGAGTCGCGTAAGAAGTTCCCTCAAGCTGAGGGCGTCGATGGTTGGGGCAATCGATAATTGCCACGTCTGGCCGCCAGTTACGTGCCAAGAACCGTCGCCGCGGAGCTCTCCATTGAAAGCTTCCGTACGAAGATCCGTGAAGCGAATCCCTTTCGGTGACCAGCTGATGTCCGTTTGCAGATCGCGGTAGGAGACGCCATGGAGAGTTCCTGTTGATGAACTGAGAACTCCCTGCAGACGCTGCGCGCCAGGCGAGAGAATCAATTCGCCGCTCGAGAGTACGTCTCGCATAACTCCAGTGGGGTCCGGGAATAACGGTAGATCTGTTAGCGCAACGTTATCGGCTCGCAGACTGTAGCGCGCGCGCATTGAATTAATATCGGGCACCTCCAGGGCAATGCTCACCGGTGTGGAACCGAGCCGGAAACTGATGTTGTGAGCCCGCGCGCGCCGCCCAGCGAATGAGACGGAGCCAGTCAGATGATCGATTGGTTCGCCGGAAACCTTGTGGCGCAGGGTAACCTGCTCCAGACTCAGCACGCCGCGAGTTTCCCACCCGCCAGCGATGGATTCCAAGTCTCTTTCAAGTAGTAAATCCCACTCAACGTTCCCCCTGACAGCTTCAAAGGGCGAGGGCACGAGCAAGAAGTCTGCAGCTGTGACGGGGCTTTTGCCCGTCCTCAGCGCCAGCGAGAGCCGTGAGCCTCGCGATGCTCGTAAGCCGCCCGAAACGAGAATTTTTGCTTTTCCCAAGCGGAGCTCGGACGGGTGGATCTCGTAGCCGGTGTTGTGCGCCGTAAGTTGAACTTTCAACTGCGCTGGCGTGCCCTGCCGTTTTTCAAAGCGCCCCGGGTATTGCAACTCGCTATCATCCGCGTCGAGCAACGCTCCGAATCGCAGATTATTCCAAGTCCCTTCGAAGCGGCTGCGGACATCGATAGTACCGCTCGTGGCAAAATCATCAGCCAAAATTTGGCGCATGTGCGGCAGTTTTCTAAGCTGTGACAAACTGATCGCCGTCAAAGTTAACTGGCCGGAGATAGGCGCATCGCTCCAGTCGCGGTCCTGGGTAAGTTCCGCCTTTCCCTCGATCACCGCGTTGTACTCCGAGGATCCCAGAAAGGGGACCTTCAACGTTATCTTAGTAAAACGTGGCTGCTGCAGTGTGCCGATCATTCTCGTGTGGAAGTACATGGGCCCGGTGATGTCGAACTCACGAGGAATTCTATCGCGAAAGAATGGGATAGCTCGGGCGATCATCGGCAGATACAAAGAATCAAACTCCATATCCAAATTCATCGGCTGCTGGGCCCAGTTTTTGCCCAGCGCCGGAGGACCGATCTCGCCTTCCACGCGGAGGTCCTGTCCAACCGCAGCATCGAGGGACGCCGCCAGTTTGAGTCTTGCGCGCGCCGATACATCGAGCCCTCCTACGTCCAGATCGATTTTCTTGATCTGTAGCTCCGCAGGGGCGCTGATCGAGCGGTCGATGAAATCTATTCGCCCGTCGACAAGCTTCAGCCGCGTGATGAGAAGACTCAGCCCGGCATTTTTCTTTTCGCTGCCAGGTATCCGCTGTCCGGGAAATAGGAGAAGGTGTTCCTTGCGACTCGTCAGTTCCGTAAGGTTCAGGAGCCCGTCTTCGTTGGTAATGATTTGTAATTCGGGCCGTGTAAACGTCAGCGAGTTAACGACAAAACGGCCGACGAGAAGATGCCATAGGCTGACCCCGAGACGTAATTCCTCGGCTTTAACGAAAGGGGTCGCGGCAAAGCGCGGATCGTCCGAGATGCGAAATTCCTTTACGTTGAAACCGAAGCCATCCCACAGCCCTGCCTCAATCGCTGCAAAGCTCACCTCGGCGCCGAGTAACTTGTGCAGCTGCTGCTCGACTTCGGTGCGATGGCTGCGGATGACAAAGCTGAGAAAGCAATAAACCCCAATAATGGAAATGGTGAGGGCGCTGAGCGCTACAAGAACCGGCCTCTTGGGGATGTTCATGGGTACTCTGCCGACCGAGCTCTGATGCGGTGTTATGGTTTCACGATCTCGGCCAAACGGAGTTGCCGCAACCTACGGCGTTCACAGTCGACCTGGTGGACAGATGCGGATACTCGGGGTCAGTTTAATGCATCCGCTCTACGATGGTAGCGATACCCTGACCCACGCCGATGCACATTGTGGCGAGACCATAGCGGCTAGCGCGTTTTTTCATCTCATGGATCAGCGTGGTCATGATGCGCGCGCCGCTGCAGCCCAGCGGATGTCCAAGAGCAATGGCGCCGCCATTGACGTTCAGCTTGTTCAGATCAATGCCCAACTCGCGGGCGCACGCGAGCACCTGTGAAGCAAACGCTTCGTTGAGCTCGACCAAATCAATTTGCTCCATCGTGAGTCCGGCGCGCTTAAGCGCCTTTTGCGAGGCTGGTATGGGCCCGATCCCCATGTAATTTGGATGAACGCCCGCAGTAGCACAGGATACGATCCGCGCCATCGGTTTGAGCCTAAGTTTTTCAGCCTTTTCCGGCGTGGTAATCAGCAGCGCGGCCGCCCCATCGGAGAGCGGCGATGAGTTGCCTGCCGTCACTGTTCCGCCTTTTTTGAACGAAGGTTGCAAACTTGCCAGGATCTCCAAAGTCGTGTCCGCCCGCGGCCCCTCGTCTTTGTCTAGCAGCAGGGGCGCGCCTTTGCGTTGCGGCAATTCCACCGGAATGAGCTCGTCTTTCAGGCGGCCGTCTTGCTGCGCCTTCATGGCCTTACGATGGCTGGCCAGCGCGAATGTGTCCTGGTCTTCACGGCTGATATGGTATTTCTCAGCGACGTTTTCCGCAGTCTCGCCGTTGTTGATCAGCGAATAGAGCTCGCCCATGCGCTTGTTGGGAAAGCGCCAGCCCAATGAGCTATCGTAAAGCTGGACATCGCCGCGCTGAAAAGCATTCGCTGGTTTGGCCATGACCCAGGGTCCGCGCGTCATGCTTTCGACACCGCCGGCCAGGTAGAGCTCGCCATTATCGGTCGCTACTGAATGCGCGGCCTGATTGATGGCTTCCAAACCCGAGCCGCACAGACGATTCACGGTCGCGCCAGGAATGGTATAGGGCAGACCGGCGAGCAATGAGGCGTTGCGCGCTACATTGCGCGAATCTTCGCCCGCTTGGTTGGTGCAGCCGAAGTAGACGTCCTCGATCTCTTCCTTGGCGATGCCCGTTTTCTCCACCAACTTAGAAATGATGTAGGCGGCGAGGTCGTCAGTGCGCACATCTTTTAAGATACCGCTATGGCGGCCCATCGGCGTACGCACCGCTGCAACAATAACGGCTTCTTTCATGATTTCACCTGACCCTCAGTGTAACAGTAAAAACCGCGTCCTGCGACCTCGCCCAGGAAACCGGCCGTGACGAGTTTGCGCAACAGCGGGGCCGGACGATAACGGTCGTCGCCGGTCTCCTGCTGAAGACCTTCGAGCACCGCCAGCACCTCATCGAGGCCAATTTGATCTCCCCACTTGAGTGGGCCTTGTGGATAGTTGACCCCGAGGCGCATGGCAATGTCGATTTCTTCTGCGGTTGCGACCCCCTCGTCCAATGCCCGCGCGGCTTCGTTAATGATCAGACTCAGAATGCGCGGGAAGGTAAGACCTGCGGTGTCTTTGACCCTCACCGTCTCCTTGCCTAACGTTGTGAAAAACGCTTCGGCTTTGTTCATTGCGTCTGCGGTGCGCATGCCCGCGGCAAGCTCGATGATTTTGCGATCCTTAATCGGGTAAAAGGTAGCGAAACCGACCACCCGCTCCGGCCGCCTTAACCGTGCTGCCATGTAAGTTACCGCAGAACCGAGGCAGGAGGCCAAAATTACAGAGGTAGGTGCTAGGAAATCATCGAGGATTTCCAACATACTTTGTTTGCGTGCTGCATTCAGCGCAAACGTTTCGATAACAACAGGCGAGGTGGGGGAGAGATCGTCGGGCTCCGGCCGCAACGCGGCGTTCAGCCCGTTCGCTTTGCAAAGGTCCGCCAACTCGAAGGCAAGCCGGTTTGTTCCAATGATGGTGACGCTATTTTCTGCCATACACGTAAAAACCCCTGCCGGTCTTCCGCCCCAGATTGCCGGCAGACACGAGCTTTTGCTGGATCGGGCTCGGCCGAAACCGTGGATCCTCAAAGAAAGAACGGTAGAGGGACTCGGTGGCGGCAAAATTGACGTCATTGCCGATCAGGTCCATCAGCTCAAAGGGTCCCATGCGAAAGTTCCCCGCTTCACGCATGACGCGATCGATGGTTTCCACCGATGCTTCGCCGTCCGCCAGCACGCGCAATCCTTCATTGTAAAAAGGCCGGGCGATTCGGTTCACAATAAAACCTGGCGTATCCTTAGCGCGCGCCGGGGTCTTACCCATGCGGCGCATCAAGCTGATCGCCTTCTCAATGGACTCCGGCGTGGTACGGTCGCCCTGGATCACTTCGACGAGCGCCATCAGCGGCGGCGGATTGAAGTAGTGCAAGCCAAGGACCCTTTCGGGGGTTTTGGTGCTCGCCGCAATCGCTGTGACGGAAAATGAGGACGTGTTGGTTGCGAGCAACGTCTCGCCGGCGCATAGGCTGTCGAGCTGATGGAAGATATCGCGTTTGAGCTCTAGTTTCTCCGGTGCCGCTTCGACGATTAGACTGCATCTGGTAAAGTCTTCGAGGCTAGTGCTCCCGCGCAACCGGCTGACGACAGCCTGTTCTTCTTCCGCGGAAATCTTGCCCCGTTCACGGCTGCCGCGTAGAAAGCTGGCGATGCGCCCAATGCCCTTAGCGACGAATTCCTCTTTGATATCGTAGAGCAGCGTTTCGAAACCCGCCTGCGCCGCAACTTGTGCAATGCCGGCGCCCATGGTTCCGGCGCCGAGCACGCCAATCTGTTCTGTGTTGTCGCTCATGAGCTTCGCTCAGTCTAAAGTCTCGGGTCTCGTGTCTCGGGTTTCAACTCGAGACCCTAAACTCTGGACTCTAGACTCTGAACTATTTTCCGGTAAATACCGGCGGGCGCTTCTCCAAAAACGCGCGCACGCCTTCATCATAGTCGGCGCTTCTGCCGGCGATCTCCTGCAGATAGGCCTCGTATTCCAGGTCCGCGTCCAGGTTGGCCAGGTTCGCGTGATTGACGGCGCGTTTAATGAGCCCGATACCGCGCGGTGCTTTGGCAATCTCTTCACCGATGCTTTTGGCAGAGCCGGCGAATTCCGGTCCGGGAAATACCCGGGCCACAAGGCCGATCCGTTGCGCCTCTTTGGCATCAACCGCATCTCCGAGCAGGAGCAGCTCCAGCGCTTTGCTCAGACCGACGAGATGCGGGAGAATAAAACTGCCCCCGGAATCCGGCGCTAGACCGACGCGGACGAAGGATTGAATGAACTTCGCGTCTTCCGAAGCAATGCGCAGGTCACATGCTAGCGCGAGGTTGCATCCGGCGCCGGCCGCCACACCGTTGACGGCGGCCATGACGATTTTTTCCATCTGCCGGATCTGGCGAATCATGGGATTGTACTTTTCCCGCAAAGAGGCGCCGAGCGAGCCCTTCTGGTCCGGAGTGCGCGCTTTGAGATCCTGTCCGGCGCAAAAAGCGCGTCCGGCCCCGGTGATCATCAGGCAACGAACATCTTCGTCGCGCTCGCCGTCTTTCAGTGCATGCAGCACTTCTTGGTTCATCTGCGGCACGAACGCATTAAGCGACTGCGGGCGGTTCAGGATAATGGTCGCGAGCCCGTGTTGTTTTTCGTAAAGGATCGTTTCGTAGCTCACGGTGATAACGTGTTCGACTGTTGTTGACGAGAGCAGTTGATCAGTAAGCGTCGCCGGCGACGGCAACGAGCTGTTCGATTCTAGTGTTTAATCTTGGTTTTGAATGCCGCCCGTTTCAAAATGCCGGCAGCAAAAACTCAAATATAGAATCTCAGGTCTAACAGGATCTTTTCCCGGACTTCTCCCGAAAATAACCTGTCACCGGCCCTTCAGCTCCGGCTTGCGCTTCTCCACAAAGGCCGTCATCGCCTCCTTGCGATCTTCCGATGATAACAAAAGATAGAAAGACTTGCGTTCGAAGTCGAGGCCTTCATCCAGAGGTGCGTTGGCGGCTTTGAGGACCGCCTGCTTCGCCGCGCGAACGGCAAGAACCGGCTTGGTCGCGATCTTTCTGGCGACGTTCTTGGCCTCTTCGAGCACAAGCTCGCCGGGCACCACCCGGTTCACCAGGCCCAAACGCTCGGCGTCCGCCGCCGTCAAGAAGTCTCCCGTGAGAATCAGTTCCATCGCCCTGTGCTTGCCAAGAAGGTGGGTAAGTCGTTGAGTGCCGCCGCTGCCGGGAATGATTGCCAAATTCACTTCCGGTTGGCCAAAGCGAGCGTTCTCCGATGCAATGATGATATCGCAGCTCATTGCCAGCTCGCAGCCGCCACCCAGAGCAAAGCCGGTGACCGCGGCGATCACCGGCTTGGAGATGAGATTGATGCGGTCGCGGTACGCGAGACGCTGTTGTACCGGCTCATCAAAGGGGCCCAAAGCGGCCATTTCCTTGATGTCCGCGCCGGCCGCGAAAACTTTTTCGCCGCCGCTAAGGATAATCGCGCGCACCTCATTATCCTGATCCAGCTCCTCCAGGGCAAGCGATAAGTCCTTGACTAAGCCGAACGAGAGAGCGTTCAATTGTTGCGGGCGATTCATCGTGACGACGGCCACCGGGCCATCCTTCGTTACGAGAACATGTTCGTAACTCATTGTCAGTGAGCTATATGTGATGGAAGGGCAATTTTCAAGGTTGCTTATACTGAGCCATCAGCGTTAACTCATCAGCATTCAGCGCCTGCGGGTGAAATTTAACCCGGATTCCGCGGTTGAACCTAGCAACCGCGAGAGCGAGGGGCGAGCCTGAAGTAGCGAAGACACCCAAGGATGCAGTTTCAAAGTCGTTTCCGCCCTTTTCGCTGCCGATGGGGCAAAAAGTTTTCTCAGGGCACAAAACACCGCTGATCGACGTCCGGTCAGAGATAGAATCTATTGGCTTCGCTACGAAAGGTTTGCTCCTCGCCTCTTAGGCCCAACTGCGGAATCCGGGTTTAACGGGCGGGCGGCAGGTCTTGCATGGGCGCATACCGGCCCGAAGAGCCTCTTCTGCACCGGCAAAAAACATCATGCGCGCGCGGTTCGCGCGCGCGGCGCTCGGACAATTCCTGCGGCAGTAAATTTTGCTTTCGCTATGAGCCCAAATTGCGTTGGCAGGCAACTTTGTCGCGAGCTCAGCCAAGCTGAACCCCTCGCTGCGCAGGAGTTGCAGCTTGCGCGCGGCGCCGCCGCCGTAGCCGCCAAGGCGCCCGCTTGACGCAATGATGCGATGGCAGGGAACGTAGATAGGCAAGGGGTTGTGGTGCAAGGCGTTGCCGACGGCGCGGGCGGCGTTTGGCGCGCCCAACGCGGCGCCCAAAGCTTGATAACTGATCACAGCCCCGCGCGGAACCCCCTGGAGCTTCTCCAAAACCTTGCTCTGAAACGAGGAGCCCACAAGACTCAAGTCAATTTTCTGGCGCAAAGCATTGGCATCGCCGCCCAGATAGCGGCGCACCTCTTCGCCCACCGCGCTCACCTCCGGCGCGCTCGCGATCGGATCAAAGGCGAGCCGGAGATTGGCAAGGGCGGCTGTTAGATCGTTAGCATCGTCGATAAAATGCACGAGCACGAGCCCGCGCGTGCTGGTCGCGACCAGCAAGTCGCCCAACGACGAATTCACGACTGCCAGCGCCGCCTCCGGCCGCCGCACTCCGTCGAACGCCTCCTCGAACAGCGGGCGGGAGCGCCGCAGGAGATCTTCCACCGAATCTTCGCGTACGCTGACCGCTGAAATCAGCAGATCCTTGAAGTTCATGATCTCACCAGTTCTTTCTTAATTTCCTGACCGCCTGTGAAACGTTGGCGCGCGCGCTTTCTTGTGAACACTCCAGCGCCAAAGCGATGGACGCGTAGTCCAGGCCGGCCGAGTAGCGCAAATGCAAAGCCTGGCGCTGTTTTGACGGGAGCTCTGCAATCAGCTCGCGCATGCGTATAGCGGCGTAAGCTTCGTCGCCATCATCAGAACGATGGCGAGCGGCGCTTTTGTTCTGTTGCAGCGACTGCTCCCCAAGCGGCACAATAACCCGCTCCCGGCGCGCCCTGTCGCGCGTCCAGTTGCGCGAGAGATTCGTTGCGATCGCATACAACCATGCCCGTACGTTGGCATCGTGCCGCAGGCGCGGATAGGCGCGGTAGGCGCGCAACCAGGTCTCCTGAAACAGGTCCGCCGCATTCTCGCGATCCCCCGCTAGATGCAACAAGTAGCCCATGATTTCACGCTCATGACGGCGCATCAAAACCTCGAAAGGCTGCGGCAGTGGTAGCTTCTCCAGCGCCATATAAGTTAGTACCCCAGCGGCACACGAATGTGAAAAGCCCCTCAGGCGAGTGCGTTTGACACCCTAAAGCCGATTTGCAAGTATCGTTCTAGCCTATGTCCACCCGCTCGGAACTGGCGACCCGTCACTACGACGAAAAGCTGCACGGAATCCTAAAAACTTCGGCAAAGATATTCGCGGAGAAGGGTTTTCACCGAACCTCGGTGCGGGATATCGCCCGGGCTACGCAAATGAGCCTTGCGGGCCTCTATTATTACTTCACGACCAAAGAGGAGTTGCTTTATCTGATTCAAGAACGTTGCTTTGTCACGTTACTCGAGCGCTGGGAGGACGGAGCCAAGCCGGAGTTGGATCCGCGCAGCCGCATACGCGTATTTGTCGAGAACCACCTGAGCTTCTTCTGGCACAACATGCACGAGATGAAAGTGATGGCCCACGAAGACGAATCCTTGACGGGCGAGTTCAATGAAAAGATCTTGGTCCTTAAACGTCGCTATGTGAAAGTGCTCATGGATCTGATTAACGAGCTGCAGGCCCAGGAGAGCGGCCCAGCCATCGACTTGCGTGTCGCTACCTTCTCACTGTTCGGGATGATGAACTGGATCTACACATGGTACCAACCCAAACGCGATCTCTCGCTGCCTCAGTTGATGGAGCAAATGCTGCGCGTTTATTTTCTCGGTATCCTCGAGGCCGCCAAGGCGCAGGCGCCTTGGATTACGCCGTCTGCTGCTGCGGGCGCCGACCTTGAATTCTCGTTGTGGCCGCCCGCGGCTGCGCCGCAAAAATAACGACGGCTTCACACCGCGAAAGGACAAGTGCTCACATGTTACGTTTAGGCGAACAGGCGCCGGATTTCACTCTGAAAGGCGCTATGGCGGGAAGAATTTCGGATTACTCGCTGAAGAGCTTCAGGGGTAAATGGGTGATACTTTTTTTCTATCCCGCGGATTTTACTTTTATTTGCCCGACGGAAGTCACCGGATTCGGCAAAATGGCCGCAGAGTTCCACGCCGAGCAAGCCGAAGTCTTGGGTGTGAGCGTCGATCCGCCTGAAAGTCATATTAGATGGGCCGAGGAGTTAGGCGGCGTGAACTGCGTGCTTCTCAGCGACGTTGACAGAAAAGTAAGCCGCACCTACGGCGTGCTTGATGAAGCAGAAAACCTCAGCTTGCGCGCCACGTTCATCATCAATCCCGCGGGGCAAATCGTTTATGTCGTCGTGAGTCATGCCAATGTGGGTCGCAGCGTCGAGGAAACCCTGCGGGTGCTGAAAGCGCTGCGCACCGAGCGGCTCTGCCCTTCGG
>DATACQ010000366.1:0-3284 GCA_036258955.1 Binatia bacterium | reverse complement strand
AAGGAGGGGGACAGACATAGTGACGGACATCGACATCATTGGCGGATCGGCGGCGGGTCTGTTCGCAGGTTATCTGTTGGCGCGGGAAGGACGCCGGGTACGGCTTTTCGATGCAAACGACGTATTAAATGTTGACTCACGGACCCTGATCACGACATCGCGATTGAGCGATGTTCTTGGGTTTTTTCCGCACGAAGCTATTGTTAATCAAATCGATCAAATCGATCTTTATTCCCCTAATCGCTCGGTAACCGTTCCGATGCAGAAGCCCGACCTGGTAGTGGAACGCGCAGCCGTGGTCCGCTTGCTCGCGAAGAAGGCGGTAGATGCGGGGGTCGAGATCAGGGGCGGCTGTAAATTGGTCGATGTGACTCGGGGCAGCGCTGGTTTGAGCCTCACGATTCGCGATACTCATCGGGACCGAACTGAAACAGTTAAAACCAAAACGCTCATCGGCGCAGACGGAATGTCGAGCCGGGTGGCGAAGGCTGCGAAGGCCAGTGGTCATCCGACAACGCCGCTGCTTCAAGCGATCGTCGAGCTACCTAAAGGATCGCGGCCCGGTACGACCAAGGTGTGGTTCGAACCGAACGATACCCCATACTTTTACTGGCTGATTCCGGAATCATCCACCCGCGCGGCAGTGGGATTTATCGCCGAGGACGGCAAAACCGCAAGACGCACACTCGAACGGTTCCTCGCGCGCATTGGACTAAAAGCCCTCGACATGCAATCTGCGCGCATACCGGCCTACGCGCATTCAATGCGGCCGTGGCGCCGGATCGCCGGATGCGAAGTATATCTGGTCGGCGATGCCGCCGCCCAGGTAAAGGTCACCACCGTAGGAGGGCTAGTGACAGGGTTGCGCGGAGCGCGCGCAGCGGCCAATGCGATCCTGCGCCGTGCCGACTTCCAGGACGAGTTGCAATCCCTGCGGCGTGAGTTGAGCTTGCACCTGATGATGAGGAATGCGCTGAACCGATTTGGCAGCGACGATTACGATAAATTACTTGCTCTGTTAAATCCCAAGACCATACAGTTGTTGGGGACGTACAATCGTGATCACGCAGCGACAGTCCTGTTTAGAATTTTCCTGGCTCAGCCTAGACTTCTGGGCTTCGCCCACTTGCTCTCTCGCCGAAAATTTACCGGTGAACGTAAGCTCGAATTTGCCGATGGTGTGCGCAACATCTTAAGCAAGAGCTGGAATAGAATGGCGCTACTCCTGTCACCTCGCACTTTTAGCTGAAACCCTAATCCTCACTGGCGGAAGCGCAATTAAATCGCTTCCGGCTAGCATCCTTGGGCCCGGCTGGGAATACTCCCAGACCGGGCTTTTTTTTTACGTGTGTTGCCATTTTTATATGGGAGTTAAATACTTCTAGTGAACTGTAACAGCAGATTAGCGTCCGCCGTTCATGCTTCGAGGGCCTCAGCACGAACGGCTTGTGCTTTGACCGTTCACCCTGAGCTTGTCGAAGGGTTCTTTAGATTCAGACGCGAATCAACTGTTACAGCTCACTAGTACCGTCAAATCGCCCTTTGCTTGACGTGCATTGTGGTATGAAGTACTGCCATACTAAGGGGTAGATCATGGGAAGGTCCAAAGTTGCTATTTCTTTAGACAAGTTGACTCTCGACCCTTTTGACAACTTAGTTCAGAAACGAGTGTTTCCCACTCGCGCCCAAGCCATTGAGGAAGCGGTGGCAGAGAAACTCGCTCGTCTTGAGAAAAGTCGACTAGCTCCAGAGTTGTGCCAAACTTGATCCTGTGTTTGAGAGAGCGCTTTGCGAAGAGGGTCTTTCCGAGGACCTCACGCAGTCGGGCCCAGCGGATCTCACCTCTCAGTATTCGGGCGATTCCGTGGTCAACGCCCGGTTGTGATACTGAGCCAGGCCGTCTTCAACGAACGTTCCGGAACTGTAATCGCGGTTGCGCTTACGCGTCAGCCTCAACGTACCGGCTTTTCTTTGACGCTCGAACTTCATGTTAGGGCTTCCGAAGAAATCGTGGGAAGATCAGCCAAGTGCGAACGCTTGCGGTTGAAAGAATCGGAAAGGTGATCGGAAGGGCGTCTCCGGAAGAACTAGCGCGGGTGATTGAAGGACGCAACGAGATAATCGGCACGTGAAATCGGGGTGAGTCGGTTTTCGCTCGAGCGTATCCACGCCCTCGTGTTCCATAACACAGCTCGCTGGATAGGCGACATTCCGTTCGAAGCTGGCGAGCTTACATCATCGGTCCTGACATTCCCTTGCGGAGGTTGGCTATGAAACTGAAATGCTCAGTTGCGACATTTTTCGGCGCTTTGTTTCTCCAGCTTGCGCTTGCACCTGATCCTGCTTTTTCACAGGCCGACTTCTTCCGCGGCAAGACAATCACGATCATTCAAGGAAGAGATCCGGGAGGTACGGGAGATCTGCGAGTCAAAGCTATGCTGAGCTTCTTGCAGAAGCATATCCCCGGGAACCCGACTGTGATTAGCGAGTACATGCCAGGCGGGGGAGGGCGCAAGGCCGCAAATCACATCTTTCGTTCCTCGCGTCCTGATGGGCTGACGATCGGAAACGCGGGCTCCAGCATGGTTCAGCTCGAAATACTTGGAGAATCTGGGGTCCTTTACAAAATCGACAAGTTCTTCTATCTGGGCTCGCCCTACAGCACGTATCACCCCATTTTTTTCACGCGCAAGCAGGCCGGCTTGGATAGCCTCGAAAAACTTCGGGCCGCCTCTGGAGTCAGAGTCGGAGGCCAGTCGGTGGGTTTCTCTACATATATCGAAGGTCGCCTGTTTGCATACGTCCTTGGTTTAAAAGACCCAAAATTCGTCACCGGCTATTCCGGCGCTGAGCTAGATCCGGCGCTGCTACGTGGCGAGATCGATGCCCGCTCTTCGGGCGCGGACGGTATCCTGCGCACCCCCGAGTGGCTACAGGGCGGAGTCGTTGATTTCCATACGATCATCGACATTCCCAAGGAGGAAAAACATCCACAGTTTAGCAACCTTCCCGAATTGGAAAGCCTGGCCAGATCGGACCGGGATCGCAAGCTGGTTATTCTTCAGCGCGCTTTCCGGGTGGCTGGCGCGCCCTCATTTCTTCCTCCAGGAACTCCGAAAGAGCGTGTAGAAATTCTTCAGGAAGCCTTTCGCAAGGCCTACATGGATCCAGAATTTCACAAGGAATATACGAAAATCACCGGACAGGAACCAACGCCGCTTTTGCCAAGAGATCATGAAAGGGTGATACGAGAAATCCCGCGCGATGCGGAGGTGGTTGAGCTC